>DAIDKV010000015.1 GCA_027449865.1 Planctomycetales bacterium | reverse complement strand
ATGGGTACCCTCAGCGACGGGACGCCGTTCGAGGGTGGAACGCGGGTCCTGATCACCAAACCCGACGGGACGGTCGAAGGCTTCACCTTCGATCCCCAGCCGGTGTACAACAGCGGGCCGTTCGCGCTGGTGATCGAATACTATACACCTTACTTCCGCCCCGATCCGGGCGTCACCGATACACTGGCCGTGCCCTCGGCCGACCTCTCGCAGATCCCCGGGACACAGGAATACTACGTCGGCCTCGACGATTACAACCCGGCCAATCCGGCGTTTGGCGACACCTACACGCTCACCGATCAGGCCGGCCTCGCCACCACCTTCGCCGCCGACACCGGCCAGGTGCTCACCGAGTCCGATCGCCACGGCAATACCCTGACCTTCCAGGATAACGGGATCTACTCCAACACCGGCCGCGCCGTGACGTTTGTGCGCGACTCCGCCGGGCGGATCACCTCGATCACCGATCCCAATGGCAACAGTCTGGTGTATGCGTACACGGCCGCGGGCGACCTGCAATCCGTGACCGACCGCGACGGCCACGTGACGAGCTTCGGCTACAGCACCACCCAGGCGCACTTCCTGACCTCGATCACCGACGCGCTGGGCCACACGGTGATGTCCGGCGTGTACGACGGCAACGGCCGGCTGACGTCGATCACCAACGCCACCGGCAACAGTACCTGCTACGCGGGCCGATGATCCTGGTCGATCGCCGGCCCTCGGAACGGAGAGAGATCGGCCGTTTCCCAGCCCAGGCCCTCAGTGCCAGGTTCCCGTATCCGAGCTGGCGGCCCATCCCATCAGGGTCGCGGGGATCGCGTCGAGCGGGACGACCGCCTTCGCGGCTCCTCGGCGGATCGCCTCCCGAGGCATCCCGAAGACCGTGCAGGTCGCCTCGTTCTGCGCGATCGTCATCGCGCCAGCCTCCCGCATTTCCAGGAGGCCAATCGCGCCGTCGTCGCGCATCCCGGTCATGATGACACCCGCCGCGTTTGGGCCGGCGGCCTGCGCCGCGGACCGAAACAGCACCTCGACGCTCGGCCGATGCCGGCAAACCGGCGGGCCGTCGACCAGCTCGATGCGGTATCCGGCGCCGGCGCGGCGGATCAGTCCGTGCTTCTCGCCCGGGACAATCAACGCCCGGCCAGGGCGGATCGGCTCGTGCTGCCGCGCCACCGCGATCTCAATCTTGACCTCGGGGTCGTCGCCGAGCCGGCGGGCGAAGGCCGGGATGAACTCGGCCGGCATGTGCTGGACGATCACGAGGCCGGGCGTCGACGGGCTGAACGCCGGGATCATTCGGTGCAGCGCCTGGACGCCGCCGGTACTGATCCCAATCGCGATGATCCGCTCGCTCGGCCCATTGTGCGGGACGTACGGATGCCGGGGCAGGACGACGTCGGCCGAGTACCGGCGATCCGAGGCCGACGTTCCCGGTCGATCCTCCTGGATCGCCAGCCGGCCCGCCTGCGCCGCGTTCCGGATGCTCTCCAGCAGGGTTTGCGACCACTCGGCCAGCCGCGTCGCCTGGCTCCAGTCGGGCTTGGAGATCACCTCGACCGCCCCCATCTCCAGCGCCGTGACGGCACGCTCCGCCTGGGTCGTGCAGAGGACCACCGGCATCGGGTGCTGGCGCATCAGCTTCTTGAGGAAGGTCAGGCCATCCATCCTCGGCATCTCGACGTCCAGCACGATCACGCCGGGAACGGAGACCTTCAGCCGCTCGACGGCCTCATACGGGTCGGCGGCGAGAACGACGTGAAAGCGTCGATCGGATTCGATGATCGATCGAAGCCGTTGCCGGATCACGGCGCTGTCGTCGACGACCAGCACCTCGATCGATCCGGGCTCGGCCAGGCGCGTTCCGGTCGGGTTTCGGCCGCCGGGGTTCATGGGCGGTCAACCTTCTTTCTGGAACAACGAGGGCGAATGCTTGCGCAACGACGGTGCACTGCCCGGAAGGATCTCGCCATTGCCCATCACCAGCCATCCGCCGGGCCGGAGGTGATGGGCCAGCCGCTCGATCAGGGCGATCCGTTCGTCCTCGGCGAAGTAGATCGAGACATTGCGGCAGAAGATCATCGGCAAGTCCGACGGGACGGCCCAGTTCGGGGTCCGGAGATCGATGTGACGGAACTTGACCAGGTCGCGAACCTCGGGGACCATCCGGAAGGAGCCCTCGCGCGGGCCCTTGCCCAGCATGAAGAAGCGGCGGAGCCGGGCCGGCGAGATCCCCTGGACGTCCCTCGCGTTGTAGATCGCCGTCGCGGCGACCTTGAGCATCTCCAGCGAGAGGTCGCTGGCCCAGATCTCGATCTTGGGCAACTGCTGCGGCGGAAGCGTCTCGGCCAGAACCATCGCCATGCTGTACGGTTCCTGGCCCGAGGAACACCCCGCCGACCAGAGCCGGATCGTCGAACCTGGCGACTCCTTCAGCCACCCCACCACTTTCTCGGCCATGAACGCGAAGTGGGCCGGCTCTCGGAAAAACGAGGTGTGGTTGACCGTGCTCAGGTCGATCAGCAACTGCGTTCCCCATCCCGTGGGGTCGGCCCGCAACACCTGATCGTGGAACTGGGCGAAGCTGGAGTAGCCGCGCACCTGCACCCGAGACCGAAGCCGCGCCTGCAAGAGCCCCATCCGATGCGGCTCCAGCGAGATCCCGATCTGGGTGCGCAAGAACGCCGTAATCGGCGCGAAGTCCTTCTCGGACCACGCATCGACCTCAGGCGAGGGTGGCAGCGCTCCCGATGTCGCCACGTCAGACCCCCTCACCATTCAACGACCCCAGAGTCGACAAAACTCGATCCACGTCCAGTACGAGCAGAAACCCCTCCTGGTGACGGATCAGCCCGCGAACGAACGGAGTAGCTTTTCCCAGACCAAGTTGCGGCGGCGGCTGAACCTCCTCGGGCGAGAATTCCAGCACGTCGGAAACTCGATCCACCACCAGACCCGTGACCTGGCTCTCGCCAAGCTGGGTCTCCACGATCAGAACCGAGGGAACCTGAGACGGCTGGGCCGCCCTGCTTAATCCGAAGGGCATCCGAAGGTCATAAACCGGCACCACGTGTCCGCGGAGGTTGATGACCCCTAGCAGATATTTTGGGCCGCCGGGTACTTCGGTCAACGATTGCATATCGAGAACTTCCTGGACGCGCATCACTTCCAGGGCGTACCCCTCCTTGCCCAGCCGAAAGACAACGAACGACTGCGAGCGATCACGATCGGATTCTACATCATTTTCTGTGACGAGATCCACCATCATGCACCTTCATGGTTCTCGGCCGGGACGGGTCGCGGCGAGCGGGCCGCGGTTGGCCTCGGTCTTCGGCTTCCGGTTTCGGGACCATCGGGGACGGGAGCGCGACCGCGGACGGGTTTCATCCTTATGAGAATCGCTCGAAATTATCGTCGTCGTCAAGGTTAACGACCACGCCACCCCTGGGTCCGCCCACGTGGTTGCCCGAGGGAGGCGTGGGAGCCGGGTGCTGCGGGAGCGCCGGATGGGCCGTGGTCCCGTGGCCGGCGGACGGGTGAACGCCGCCGTGCGAGCCGTCGCCCATCGAGCCAGAACCGGCGGACGAACGCGGCAGGCTGGAGCCGAGCCGCCTCGGCGCCACGGCTCCGAGGGCGATCCCGGGGCCCTGGCCGTGGACATGGCCCCGGGGCGAACGGCCGGGAGGCTCCGCGCCGTAGTATCCGTTGTCGTGGCCATCGAGCTGGAAGAAACCGACCTTGTCCTGGAGGCTGGTCGAGTGGCCGGCCAGGTCGCTGGAGGTCCCGGCCAGTTCATGACTGGCCGCGGCGTTCTGCTGGACGACCTCCTCAAGCTGGCTGACGCCCATGTTGATCTCTCGGATCGCGGTCATCTGCTCCTGCGAGGCGACGGCGATCTCGTTGATCAGGTGCGAGGTGTCCCGGATCATGGGGACGGTCTGATCGAGCAGGGTGCCGGCGTTCTCGGCAATCGCGACGCTCCGCTTGGCGAGGTCGCTGATCTGCTGGGCGGCGGCCTGGCTCCGCTCGGCGAGCTTGCGAACCTCACCGGCGACCACCGCGAACCCCTTGCCGTGGGTTCCCGCGCGGGCGGCCTCGATGGCGGCGTTCAGGGCGAGCAGGTTGGTCTGATAGGCGATGTCGTCGACCACGAGGATCTTCTGGGTGATCTGCCGCATCGCGTCGACCGTCTCTCTCACGGCGTCGCCGCCCTTCTCGGCCTGCGAGCTGGCGTCGTTGGCCATCCGGGCGGTTTCCTTGGCGTGCTGGGCGTTCCGACCGACCGAGGCGTCGACCGATTGAATGGTCCCCGCGATCTCCTGGAGCGTCGACGCCTGTTCGGACGAGCCCTGAGCAAGCTGGTAGGCGCTCGAATCGAGTTCCTTGCTCGCGGTGGTGACCGAGCTGGTCATGGTCCGGATCTGGCTGATCAGCTCTGACCACTTGTCGATCACGGTGTTGAGCTGGCGGGCGAGCTCGCCCAGTTCATCGCGCCGGCCGACCTCGGCTCGGTTGTAGAGGTGCCCGTCCTGAAGGCCCCGGGTCACGTCGATGATTTCCAGGAGTGGACGGACGAATCGGCGGCCGTAGAAATACCCGCTGATGGCCGCCAGCACCAGGACAACGGCGAGGATCAGGAGAATCCAGGCCTGGTTGTCGTAAATGCTCGCGTAGGCGACCCGCTGCGGAACGATCGTGAGGACCTCGAAGCTGTGCTGGTTGGCGTTGGCGTCGGGAAGGTCGCCCAGCTCGACGTGCGCGTAGCCGACCAGCTCGGCGGGCTTCGTCGTGTTGGCCGGCACCTCGCTGGCTCCTCGCTTGTGGCTGTAGCTGGCCTTGAAAAGCTCGGAGTATCGGGGGCTGTCGATCGCGTCGAGGGCGCCTGGGGGCGCATTGGTGTCGTAGCCGCCGGGCGTGCTCTTGTACGAGGCCAGCACGCGCTCGATCGGGTTGATCAGCACCATCTGGACCCCGTCGAGTTCGAAGTAGACGGCCGACGAGCGGAACGCCTGGACGAACGCCTCACGGGTCTGGGCGTCGGGCGTCCACTGCTTGGGCGCGACGCCCTTCTCACTGAGTTTCTCGGAAAGTACCTTCTGGATCTCGCGCGAGGCGAGGTCGGAGGCCTGCTGGAGGAGAATCTTCTCCTTCTCCTTGAACGCATCGTTGGGCCGGAAGGCCACCAGGGTGATGGCGACGGCCGGCACAACCGCGAACAGGACGGCGACGAACCAGAGTTGATTGCGTAGGCTGATTCTCATCGGATAATCTCCGCCCTCCCGCCGGTCGAGGGCGACATACGGGCGCTCTGCTCGGCGAATCGTGATTCGGACACCAGAGCCGACAGGTCGAGGATCAAGGAGACGGAGCCGTCGCCGAGGATCGTGGCGCCGGAGAAGCGGCCGACGTCGTGCAGCCCCTCGCCCAGCGACTGAATCACGGCCTGCACCCGCCCCAGCAACCGGTCAACGGCGACGCCAACCCGCTGCCCGGCGTGGCGGGTCAGCAACAGTTCCTGACGGGGCGGGAGCGGGCCATCGGCCTGGAAAAGGTTACGGAGCGAGACCATCGGCACCAGCTCACCCCGAACGGCGATGCAGGGCCGGTCGTCGGCCAGTGCCGATCGCTGGCCGTTGAGCGCCACGCACTCCTCGACCTGCGCCAGCGGGACCACGTATTTGCCCCCGGCCGTCTCGACGAGCAGGCCGTCGATCAGGGCGAGAGTCAGCGGCAATCGAAAGATGAACGCCGTTCCCTTGCCGGGCGTGCTCTCGACGGTGACCGTCCCGCGCAGGGCACGAACGGCGTCGCGAACGACGTCGAGCCCGACCCCGCGCCCCGAGAGCTCGCTGACGGTGTCTCGGGTCGAGAAGCCCGGCTCGAAGATCAGGCTGACGACTCTTGGGTCGTCGGGAGAGGTTCCGGGCGCGACCATCCCCAGCGCGATCCCCTTGCGGACGATCCGATCGCGGTCGAGCCCCCGGCCGTCGTCCTCGACCCGGACCGCGACTCGGTCTCCCTCGTGCCCGGCCGAAAGCGTGATCCGGCCGCCTCTCGGCTTCCCTTTTTCCAATCGCTCGGCCGGGGGCTCCAGGGCGTGATCCACGGCGTTTCGGATCAGGTGAACCATCGGATCGCCGAGCCGCTCGACAATCGTTCGGTCGAGCTTCGTCTCCTGGCCGACGATCCGAAGCTCGATCTCCTTCCCCGACCGATCCGCGAGGTCGCGGACGACGCGGGGAAACCGCGAGAAGAGTTCGTCAACCGGGACCATCCGCAGGTCGAGCGTCGTGTCTCGGATCTCGCGACTGACGCGCTGAAGCGACTCCAGCGCGTGGAGCCACTGCGTGACCGCGGGGAGTTCGCGGATGCCCATCAGGTTGTCGGAGAGGACCGCAAGCTCGCCGGCCAGGCCGACCAGATCGTCGAGCTGCGCGGCGTCGACCCGGATGCGGGCGGTAGTTCGGGGCGGCGTCCGAGGCGCGGGGGCCGCGGATTGGGGCGCGCCGTTCGCCGCCTGCGTCGGCGCGGCCGCCTCGACAACCGGAGGCGCCACCGGAGCCGCTACCGGCACCGAAGCTGGGGCCGCGATGCGGCTGGTCGGCGAGGCGGACGGCTCCTCACCGACGACAAGCCAGCGCCCCTCCGCGTCTCGACGCTCCATCGAGACGATGCTGTCCTCGGTGAAGAACAGAAAGACCTCGCGAATCTGGGCGAGGTCGGCCGAGGTTTCCAGGTGAATCGTCCAGCTCAGATAGCAGCGCTCGGGATCGATCTCGTCGAGGGGAGGGACCACCTCGGGGTCGGTCTCGACCCGGATCGGCCCCAGCTCGGCGAGTTCCTCGAAGGTTCCGGTCGGTGTGATCCCGCGTCGGAAGGTGTCGGGACCAGGCGTAAAGTGGATGCGATACGAGGGGATGCCGCCGCCATCCCCCACGGGAGCCGAGAACGCCAGCTTGCCTTCGGCCGCCGCCATCTTCTTCGACTTGCGGGGCGACCTTGGCTTGCGCGATGCCTTCGATGCCGAGGCTTTCGCCTCGGCCGGCGGCGCCGGAGCGGCTGGTGGGGCGGCTGGCGGAGGCGAAGCCGGTGCCGAGGGTGCGGCCGGCGGCGCGGATGTCCCGCCGCCGCCACCTCCGGGACCGCTCGGCCCAGGATTCCGGAGCAGATCCTGAAGGCGATGCGTCAGCTCGGACGACGCCGGGATCGGCGAGCCGGCCGATTCCGACTCGACCATCGCCGCGAGATGATCCCGAGACTCCAGAAGGGTCGTGATGATCTCGGAGTCGACCGCCATCGTCCCGGCTCGAATCCGGTCGAGAACGGCCTCGATCCCATGGGTGAACTCGGCGAGCGCCGCCAGCCCCACCATCGCCGCGGCACCCTTGAGGCTATGAGCCGCGCGGAACGTCCGGTCGAGATGCGCGCGGTCGCCCTGCCGGCGCTCCAGGTCCATCAGCCCTTCTTCCAGGCTGATGAGGAGCTCGCGCGCCTCCTCGTAGAACATCTCCCGGAATCGGTCGTCCGAGCTGCCCGACAAGGCGTCCACCCCCTCCCGCCGACGAGCCCCAATCTCGGATCCAGGCAATCACCCCAACCGGCGATGGCCTTGCACACTCTTCGGATCTTCACCAGTCTACATTGCGGCGCGCAAACTTGCACGAATCGGCTCGACTCGAAGGCCGACGTCCGCCGCTCACCGCGGCAGGAGCCGCCGAATCCATCGTCTCAGGTTGTCCGGTGCGATCGGCTTGACCAGCCATCCGGTGATTCCCTGCCGAACCTCCGGGTCGTACTCCGTCGGTTGATGACTCGAAAGGACCAGCACCGGCAAGAATCGGTGCATCGGAAGATCGCGCACCGCGGCCACCAGCCCCAGCCCGTCGAGGTTCGGCATCTCCAGATCGGTCAACAGGAGGTCGCAGGCCGTCTCCTTCAATACCGAGAGCGCAGCCTCGCCATCGGCGACGGAGATGACCTTCAGCTCCGGGTCGCTGAGCTGTTCGGCCACCCACCGACGCACCGAGGCGCTGTCATCAGCATGCACAATCGTCTTGCTCATGACGTTCTCAGAGACTCGACTCAACTCGGCTCAGGCAGGCGGCCTTCCGGTGGCCGGTGGCGGGGTGGGACTCACTCCTCGACCGATCGCAGCCAGTCTTCCAGCCCGTATCGACGGGCCAGCTCGGCACAGGCGGCCGGAACGTGGACGATCCGAACCTCCCGATCCTCGAGCCGGCCCCCCTTGACGCAGGAGATCAGGAGCTGCAATCCGGCGATGTCCCACGGGCCCGAGTCGCCCAGGTCGAGTCGAATCGGCGGCTCCCCCTCGGCCAGCGCCGTCCGCAAACTCTCGCGGACCGTCGCCACCTCGTAAAGCGTGACCGGGCCGCTGATAAAATGGGGATGGCCTTCCGAGAACTCCACGCCTCGCGGCTCCTCGGTGACGGACCGGGGGACATCGACACAACTTCCACCGGCATTCTATCACGCCCGGCGCGGGTTGGGGAGCATCTCCGAGAATCGGAGGTCAGCCAGGTCAGCCGGCCGGATACTGGAGCACGATGATGTTGATGTCGTCGGCCGGGGTCCCCGGAGAAGTGTGCTGCTTCAGCGCGGCGTCAACCTGGTCGAGGATCTGGGTCGGGTCGGACCCGTGGTGGCTCTGAAGCACCGTCTTGAGCCGCTCCTCGCCGAAAAGAACGTCGGAGGGATCCATCGCGTCGGTCAGTCCATCGGTGTAAATCACCAGCGACTCGCCAGGCTCCAGCCGATCCGAAGCGCCCGCGGTCCCATCGACCATCCCAATCCCCAGCATCCCCGGGTTCGATGGCAACGTTCTCGGCCCGTTCGGCCCGACGACGATCCCAGGAGGATGGCCGACTCCCGCGTATCGAAGCAGGCCCGTCTCCTCGTCGGCAATCAGGTAAAACCCCGTGCAAAAATAGCCTTCGGGAAAGTATTGCTCGGTCGCGACGTCCAGCCCGGCGAGCAGCTCACCCGGCTCCAGCACCGCGATCGAGAGCGGTGCCGCCAGCGCCTTGACCATCCCCGAGAGCATCGCCGAGTTGACTCCGTGACCGGAGACGTCGGCCACCAGGATGCCCAGCCGGCTGTTGTCCAGCCGATAAATGTCGTAAACATCGCCGCCGAGCTGGTTGGCCGGGGTGTACCGGATCGCCAGCCGGAGCACCCCACGCGGCTTGGGCGGCCGGGGCATCATCGCAAGCTGGACCTTCCGAGCCAGGTCCAGCTCGAACGTCAGCTTCTTGTGGGCTGCCGCGAGCAGACGGTTCTGCTCCGCCAGGTCGCGGCGAAGGTCGGCAATCCGAAGATGCGCCTCGATCCGCTTGAACATCTCGCGGAAGTCGTCCGGGCTCTTGGGCTTGAGGATATAATCGTCGGCACCGGCCTCCAGCCCCGCCACCTTGCTCTCGATCTCCGCGAGAGTCGTCAAAAGCAAGATCGGGATGGCTCGAAGTTCCTGGTCGGCCTTCACCGCCTTGCAGAGCCCGGCGCCGTCCATCTCGGGCATCTCGAAGTCGGTGAGGATCAGATCCGGACGCGGCTCCTCGGCCGCCGCGGCGAGCCCTTTCCGACCGTCCTCCGCGACGGCGATCTCATACCCTTCGTCCTGGAGCTTCATCGAGAGCATCCGGCGCATGGTGGAGCTATCCTCGACCAGCAAGATGCGACGAGATGCCATCGGCCCAATCTCCCTTGACCGCTATTGCGGAATTCGTTTCTGCCTCGCGACGAACGAAACTACGATACGCCCTGCCAGAGGGCCCTGTCCAGATTGCCGCTCCGACGATCAACGTCCCGGCGGACGGGCCGGCGCCGGGCAACAGCCGACCGGGCAGACATCGTGATTCGCTCCAAACCGTCCAACCGCCCGACGCTCCCCATTTTCATGAATCCGCTCACGGATCAGCTCGACCAGCATCTCAACAAATCGAGGATGCACACCGACCGACCCCGACCGAATCATCCTCATCCCGAGCGAGTCCGCGAGTTGCTTCGCCTCCTCGTCGAGGTCGAACAGGACTTCCATGTGATCCGAGAGGAACCCGACCGGGTGAACAACGACATCCCGCACGCCTTCCTCGTTGAGCGCTCGGAGGTGATCGAGAATATCCGGTTCGAGCCAGGGATCCTGAGGCCGACCGCTCCGACTCTGATAAACGAGCCGCCAACGATCGGTCCCGACGCCCACCGCCTCGGCGACCAGCCGGCAGGTCTCCTTGAGCTGGCGTTCGTAATCGCAATGGTCGGCCATCGATTTCGGGATGCTGTGCGCGGTGAACGCCAGTCGAGCCGAATCGCGGCGTTCTTCCACGATCTCCCCGAGCGCGGACCGAACGCGATCGGCGTTCGCCTCGATGAAGTCGGGATGATTGTAGAAGACCCGGATCTTGTCGACGATCGGCGCCGCCTCGCCGATGGCCTGCCGCGCCCGCTCGACATCCTCGCGATACTGCCGGCAACTGGAATAGGAGCTGTAAGCCGCCAGGACGAGTCCGATGGCTCGCTTCCGGCCGTCGCGGACCATTTCGGCCACCGTATCGGCGAGCATCGGGTGCCAGTTGCGATTGCCCCAGTAGATCGGCAGATCGACGCCCTGACGTTCCAGCTCGGGCCGGAGCGCCCCGATCAGCTCGCGAACCTGGGCGTTGATCGGGCTGACGCCGCCGAAGTGATGATAATGCTCGGCGACCTCGAGCAACCGCTCGCGCGGGATGTTCCGCCCTCGCGTCACGTTTTCGAGGAACGGCATCACGTCGTCGGGCTTCTCGGGGCCCCCGAAGCCCACGATCAGGATTGCGTCGTACGTCACCGACTTAGTCCTTGTCATTGAGTCCACTGATTAAGCGGAGTGGTCCGAATCTCCAGCCTTTTCTATTCACCTGGGGAGGTATGGTGAAGAGGCACGCGAATCCAGGGACGAAGGGACTCGAGGACCAGGGAACTACCAGGCCCGCGTCAGCAACTCCTCGAAGTCGGCGACGGTGCAAGGCCGAGGGTTCGTTCGGTGGCAATGGTCGAGCAGGGCCAGGCGGGCATAATGCGGGATGCGCTCGCGGGAAAGTCCGTCGAGGTCACCGAGGCGGCGGGGCAGCGGGAGACGAGCCAGGAGCAGTTCGGTCAGCGTGATCAGATGCCCCTCGGCGTCGCCGCTCCGGCCGAGTCCCATCCGACGCGCCAGCTCGGCGATCCTCGGCGAGGCCGTGGCCCGGTTGAATCGGAGCGAGTGCGGCAGGAGAATCGCGTTGAGCGTCCCGTGATGCACGCGACCCTCGGCGCCCAGGGCGTGCGAGAGCGAATGGACCACGCCAAGCCCCTTGTGGAAGCTGATACCGCCCAGCAGCGAGCCCATCATCATCGACGTGCGCGCGTCGAGGTTGCCGCCGTCGTGGACCGCCGTCTCCAGCCCCTGGAAAATCGACCGCAATCCCTCCACCGCGATCCCGTCGCAGATCGGGTGGAATGTCGTCGAGAGAAAGCTCTCGACACAGTGCGTCAGCGCGTCCATCCCGGTCGCCGCGGTGAGGGCGGGCGGAAGACCGAGGGTCAGTTCCGGGTCGCAGATCGCGGCGCTCGGGAGCAGGTGCGGGCTCAGCGCGATCGTCTTCCTGCCGGTCGACGGAAGCTGAATCAACGTCCCACGACCGGCCTCGCTGCCGGTCCCGGCGGTCGTCGGAACGGCGAGCATCGGCGGCATCCCGGGCCGAATACGTTCCAGCCCGCCGGTCGTCAGGTCATAGTCGGCCAGCTCGCCGGGGTGGGTGACGAGCAGCCGGATCGCTTTCGCGGCGTCGATCGGGCTCCCTCCGCCGATCGCGACCAGTCCGTCGCATTCCGTCTCACGATAAACGGCCAGACCGTTCTGAACATCGGCCTCGGTCGGATTCGCCGAGACACCCGAAAAAACGACCGGAGCCGGATCAAACCCCCCGATCGCCCGGTCGACCAGCCCCGCCGCGATCACGCCGGGGTCGGTGACGATCATCGGCCGGGTGACTCCCAGCCGCTTCAGTTCCTCGGCTAAAGCGGCAAGTGCACCGGCGCCGAAGAGAATCCGGTTTGGAAAGGTGAAGACCGAGGGGGGCGTCGTCGGTGGGGGCGGTGTCGAGGCGTCCGACGCCGCGCGGCTCCAGGGATCCGGCCGCTCGATCGGCGTCGGCGATGTCATCGGGATCAACGGTCGTCTCCTCGCTACTTCCGCGTCGTCGACGGGCAGGGCGCTCAGGACAGCGAATCGAGAATGTGCTCCATCTCGGCCGCCGCGTGCCAGTCGCCAGACTTCCTCGCTTGCTCGATTCCCTTGCGAAGGACCACGGCCGCCTCATCGGCCTGGTCCTCGTCGGCGTACGACTGGCCAAGCTGCTGATACGCGGCGATCTGACCCGGGTCGTCGGCGATCAGCGCCTGGAGCCGGTCGCGACCCTCGGCGACGTCACCATCCCGAAGGCATTGCATCGCCAGCCCGTAGCGGAGGAACGCGTCCCCCGGGTCCTCGGCCAGACTACGCTCCAACATCAACCTTCGCGGTGATTTGTCCGGCATCCGGGCGTCCCTCTTTTCCAACGTGGTTCCTTCCGTCCCCGCGCCGTCCGCGGAGGGCCGACCCCATCGATCGCTGCTCCTTATTCCACGGTAATGGCCGGGCCCTTGTGACGCAATCGCAGCCGCGAACGGCCTGGCAATCTGCGAAGGGACTGCCGGTCGTTACGAAGACAGGGAGACCTGGGGGAGATCGGTCCTGGGACGGTCAAAGCCCCGCGATGGGGAGTCCGATCCAAAACAGGTCGGGTGGGGCCGCCTCGATCGAGAGACCGAGCGGAGCCCGATCGGACGGGAACGGATCCAGCCTCGGACTGTCGCTGTAGAGGATGACCGCCGTGCCAACGCCATCGACTAGGATTGCCGGCCTGCTTCGTCGGATTGCCTGGAGCTTGACGATCGCGACGACTCTGCTGCTGGCAGCCCCGCCGAGGGATCTCCTCGCCTCGGATTCGAGGCGGACGCCCGTGGTCGAGGCCGTCGACCGGGTCCACGAGAGCGTGGTCAGCATCTCCAGCGAGAAGAAGGCCGAGTCGCACAGCCGATGGCCGTTCTCGCCCGAGGAGAACCAGCGCCCGAGGGTCAGCGGGATGGGGAGCGGAGTCGTGATCGACCGCCGCGGCTACATCCTGACCAATCACCACGTGGTCGACAAGGTCCAGGGAATCACGGTGCAGCTTTACGACGGGACCTCGGTCCCGGCCCGGCTGCTCCAGTTCGACCCGGTGATGGATCTGGCCGTCCTGAAGATCGAACCGCCAAAAACCCTGACGGCCGTCGAGATCGGAACCTCCTCCGACCTGATGGTCGGCGAGACGGTGATCACGATCGGCAACGCGTTCGGATACGAGAACACGGTCTCGGTCGGAATCGTCAGCGCCTTGCATCGCGACGTCACTCTCTCCGACGACCAGGTTTACCGCAACCTGGTCCAGACCGACGCCTCGATCAACCCAGGGAACTCCGGCGGCCCGCTGATCAACATCAACGGCGAGTTGATCGGGATCAACGTGGCGGTTCGGGCCGGGGCCCAGGGAATCGGCTTCGCGCTGCCGATCGACGACGTGAAACGCGTCGCGGCCGAGTTGCTCAGCACCCGACGCCTCGCCGCGACCTGGCACGGCCTGGTCCCGATGGAGCAAAGGCGAGGCAATCGTCGCGTGGTCGTCGTCGCCGAGGTGCAGCCGGGAAGCCCGGCCGAAGCCTCGGGCTTCCACGTCGGCGACGAACTCGTCAAGGTCGGCGACATCGCGATCGCGAGCCCGCTCGATCTCGAACGCGGACTGCTCGACGCCCGACCAGGCCATCCCTCGAAGATCGCCATCCGCCGTGGAACCACCGAATCCTCGATCGCCCTCGACGTCCGCCCGGCGACCGCCGGAATGGCGCTCGCCGCCACCTCGGCCGCCGCCGCGCCCGATGAGGCCATCTGGCGAATCCTGGGCCTCAAGGCCCTCCCCGTCCCGGCCGACTACGTCGCGGCGATCTCGTCAAGGCTCCGCGGCGGACTTTACGTCCAGGCGGTCCTGCCCGGCAGCCCGGCCGCCGAGGCCCTCCTGCAAAAGGGCGACATCGTCCTCGGCATGAAGGTCGGCCAGCGCAACTGGGAAACCATCCGCCCCGACAACATCCTGTACGTCCTCCGACAGCCCGAAGCCGCCCAGATCGAGGACGCCGTCCTGTTCGTCGCCCGCAAAAATCAGGTCGAGCCGCGCAGGATCAGCCTCGGCACCGCCCTCGGACCAGCCGCCGCCTCGCTCCATCGCTAGGCCCCGCCGATCGATACCCCACCAACCCCCCATTCCGCGCCCATGCCTCGAAGTAGGCATCGACAACGGACTTGTCCCATGATAGCTTGACCGAGATCGTATCATGGACAAAGGCGAGGGGCTGGTAAGACCACGAGGCTGTGGGGTACCATAACAATGGGGGTGACCGCCGACGAGCAGGACACGATGATGGAGGATGGACCGCTTCCGAACGACCCGGAGGACGATCTCCCCGGGCATGGAGTCGTGGTCCTCTTCACCGTCTTTGTCGAGGCGGGCCTGGCGCCGTTTTCGATCGTGGTCGGCTGGATGCTGGGGCAACTTCCGCTTCAGAGCTTCGCCTGGAGCGCTCGCGACGCCCTGCTCGGGTCCGTGGCCGCCCTTCCCCTCTTCGTCCTCTTCCTTTCGATGCTCCGATGGCCGGTCGGCCCGCTTCGCCGGCTCAAGGATCTCTGCGAGCTGGAAGTCGTCCCGCTCTTTCGCGAGAGTCTCTGGTCGGAGCTGGCCCTGATCTCGCTCTCGGCCGGTGTCGGCGAGGAAATGCTCTTCCGCGGCGTCTTCCAGGCGACCTTCATGGACTGGTTCGGCACCCTCTGGGGCGTGATCCTGGCGGGGCTGCTGTTCGGGCTCCTGCACCCGATGTCGGTCACCTACATCATGATCGCGGGGTTGCTGGGCCTGTATCTGGGGGCCATCTGGATCTACAACGGCAACCTGCTCACCGTGATGGTCACCCATGCCCTGTACGACTTCATCGCGCTCGCCTACCTGATCCGGCTTCGCTTCGAGGCCAGGGAGCCGACCGAGGCGAACGGCGATCGCGACTGATCTCGATCCCGGTCCGGGCGAGACGCGAGACTCGTCGATTCCCAACCGGCCGGGCGGTCGGCTATGCTGTTCGTCGGTCGGTCGGCCGTGCGGCGATCGTCGACGCGGGGACGACCGGGGACGGATCTGGGCTCCAGGTGGGGGTTCCGACGGATGCGCATCCAGGCGTTGAGGTCCGGGTCGTGGGCGTTCGTGCTGCTGGGAGCAGCCGGTCTGACCAGTACGGGGGCTCGGGCCACGGCGGCCGAGCCGCTCCGCTGGACGTTCCGCCAGGGCGAGACCCTGAAATACGCGCTCGAGCAAAAGATGACGACGAGCACGAAGGGCAACGGCGTCGAGCGTAAGTCGACTCGAAACCACACCCTGAACTTCTCCTGGACCGTCCTCGCCGTGGAACCCTCGGGCGAGGCCCGGATTCGCCACAAAACCGAGCGAATCCGGATGAAGGCCGATATGCCGCCGCTCCTCCCCTTCCAATTCGACTCGGCCGAAACCAAGGGCGATCCCCCCGGCTTCGAGGCCATGAGCCGAATCCTTCGCGCCGAGGCCGGCGCGGAGTTCTCGTTCCGGATGAAGCCCAACGGCGAGATCATCGACATCGAGGTCCCGGCCGAAACGCTCAAACGCTACAAGGACGCGATGCCCGAGGGACGCCCCGACGGCGGCGAGGTCAACGAGAAGGCGATCAAGGACAACCTGATGCAGGCCAGTCCTCCCGCGTTCCCCGCCAATCCGATCGAGGCGGGACAGACCTGGAGCGCCCGTCCGTCAGAGGTCCCGCTGATGCAGCCGCCAATCGCCACGTTGATCCTCGACCGGACCTTCACTTTCCAGGGCCCCGATCCGGCATCGCCGGCCTCTCGGCTGATCGGCGTTCAGACCACCGCCAGGGTCGAGCCGATCCCAGGCGTGGACTTCAAGATCGCCATCCGCAAACAGGACGGCCACGGCACCATGACCCTCGACACATCCTCCGGACATGTCACCTCAACCCAGCTTGCTCTCAACATGGAACTGGTCGTCACCGCCCAGGGCCAGAACTACGAGCAAACCAGCGATTCCAGCTCGACGATGACGTTGCAGCCGTAGCTGCCGGGCCAACCTCGCCCGCGGAATTCCCTCCGCCGTCGCCGTCGCGGCGCTGATCGGCCAATTCGATCCCGCCGGGCCCCGTCCAGGGGGTCCGGCTCGCGGAGAGCAACCGGTCAGTTCCCGGCCGCCCGACGCCCAGGAATCGCCTCGCCGGCGCATACCCGGTCCCACAACTCCTCGCGGTAGACCCCGATCTGATTCGGCGCCGTGATTCCCAGTCGGACCGAGTTCCCCTCGATCGCGACCACGGTCAGGGTCAGGTTGATATCCGGCACCACGATCCGCTCGCCGAGCTTGCGGCTGAGGACAAGCATCGTCGTTCCTCCCTGGGTGGATCCTCGGTCGGTCGGGCCTCGTCGATTCGCCTCGACGTCCCCTCACGCTGAATATAGGACGCCGGGAACCCTCCGTGACCCCATCGCGGGGAAGATTCCCGAAAAAGAGCGATCAGGTGGCCGCGTCGGCTCGCATCCGGGTCTGGTCCACGAACCGCTCGGTGGCCTCGTCCAGCACCCGCGAACGCCTTCCCTGGGAGGGGTGGACATACAGCGTCCTCGCGTCAATCACCTCTCTCGGCGGCGGCGGCGGCGCCATCTCATACCGGACCGGACGGTGATGGTCGGCGATCTGTAGCCTCGGATCGTACACGCTGTTGAACTTCCAGAGCATCTTCAGCGTGTTCGTCTGGCCTCGCGACAGGTTGTTCGCCAGAATCCCGGCCAGCCCCTTCACCGCCGCCCATCCCAGGTGCTTCCGATTCAGAACCTGCTGCGTCCGAACCAGCTCGCCGTAGAACTCATCCAGCGGGAGCTTCGTCGGCAGAACCGCGTGCTGGATGTCGTACAGCCGATAGTCCCGCGTCGTCACCCGGCGCGACTCGGTCATCCAGCTCTCCGTTCCCGGATACGGCGTGTTCACGCTGATGTTGACGATCTCGGGAATCTCCAGGCACCACTGGCGAATCACCTCGAACTGGCCGTGGTCCCACGACGGATCCGCGATGATGTTGATCGCCACCATGATCCCCAGCGACCGCGCGAACTCCAGCGCCTCGAAGTTCTTCGAGAGCGTCACCCGCTTGCGATATCGCTTCAGCCCCTCCTCGTCGATCGCCTCGACTCCAAGAAACATATATTGAAGGCCAAGCTCCTTCCAGAACCGGAAAACGTCCCGGTTCCGAAGCAAGACATCGCCACGGGTCTCCAGGTAATACTGCTTCCGAATCCCGCGCCGGGCGATCGCCTCGCCGATCGCCATCCCGTGTTCGGCCTGAATGAAGGCGACGTCATCGACGATGAAGACTCCCGGCTCCCGGATCGTCGATAGCTCCTCGGCGGCGGCCTCCGCCGGCTTGATCCGGTAGCTCCGGCCGTAGAACGTCCAGGCGCTGCAAAACGAGCAATCCCACGGACACCCCCGGCTGAACTCGATCGAGGCGCACGGATCGAGCACTCCGATGAAATACTTCCGGCGATGCCGGAGGAGATCGCGCGCCGGCAAGGTTTGCTCCAGCGCCCGGATGAACCCCGGCGGCGGGCCCTGGCCGTCTCGCGTGATCACGCCTGGAACCTCCAGGAGCCCGACCGGATCACGATCGGCGGCGGCCTCCAGCAACCGGGCCATTGAGGTCTCGCCCTCGCCCTTCAGAACGCAGTCGATCGCCCCCTGGGCGTGCTCGATCAGGTCAGCGGCGATGAACGAGGCGCTATGGCCGCCCACCACCACAAAAACCCTCGGCCGGAGCGCCTTCGCCGTTTTCGCCAGGTCCACCACCTCGGGAACGTTCGCCAGGTAGTTGTTCGAGAGCAGGACGACGTCGGGCGCCCACTCGCGAACCGCCCTCGCGAAGCTCGACGGCGGTTCCACCTGAAGGTCGATTAGCCGGACATCGTGCCCAGCCTGCCTGGCCGTCGCGGCGATGATCTCGATCCCCAGCGGCTCCAGCCGGAGGAAGATCTTCGTGTACATCAACGGGCCAGGATGGACAGCAAGAACTCTCATCTTTCGATCACCGCAAGGGCCACGGGTCGTCCACTTTCGGTCGCGAGCGGAACCGCTTGTAGCACGAATCGCGCCGGTCGACCAGAAGCGTCCGATCCAAAGACGCCCGCTTCCCACGTCCAACACCCAACCCCCGCCCGCAGACTCGCCGCATCCTGTGCGATTTGACGATCGGGAGATCGCGGAGACCCGGCTGGTTCGACGCTCGCCCCGGTCATGACGTGTCCTGCGAGGGATACCTCAGCGCGGGGCCTCTTCCAGCACGCACGATTCGTGCGGGCTCAACCGAGTGGAGAGCGGCTGGTGCGAGGAGGCGCCGCGGAGCATCAAGCCGTAGGGTTCGGGTGGCGCCTTCACCTCGGGCCGCTCCTCGACCCGGTCGACTCCGGGCAGGTTCTGCGTCTCGGGCGGGCCAGGCAGGAAGGGTGATGTTTGGGGCGTCAGAGGCGGCACGATCGAGGGAATGGTCCTGTTCTGGAAGCCTTGCGGGGCCAGCGCCGGCGGCCGGGTTGTCGGCCGCGATCGGGCGTCATCGGGCCGGGACAACGGAGCCGACGCCCGGGTTCACCGGATCGGCCTCCGGGGCCAGGTCAGCCCGGATCCAGACCTTGTCGGCGAAGTGGTTGGAATTCTCCTCGACGACGGCGAAGATCCGCTTCCCGTCCAGCTCGCGGAGGTCCAGATGGGTCAGAACCCGGCCATCGATCGTGACGAAGACGGTATCGGGCCCGACCCGGATCCGGTAGACCTTGTAATTGCCGTCCTGAAGGAGATCGAAGGAGCCGAACCGGCAATCCACCGACCGGACCCGGCCCCATTGCTCCATGGCCTCGGCCGGAGCGGCGAGGGCGAGCAGAGCGAGCAACCCCGCGGCCAGGCCGCGGGCCGAGGATGCGGGAATCCGCATGACATGGCTCCTGGAAACGATCGAAGTAAGCCGGTCTATGGCCCATGGGATTCTATCATATCGACGATCCGAGGGGCCGATCAGCCGTGTTCCTGTTCGCGGACCTCGATCCGGTACTCCCACTGTCGTCTCCCGGCATTGAGCCGGATGATGGTCTTCCCCTCGGCCTGGGCCTGGAACACCGCGGAGACCCGGTAGGTGCCGGTCAACGGCCTCGGCTCCCCGCCGACCATCGCCATCGGCTTCAGCTCGCGGAGTCCGATCGGGAGCAGTCGAATGATCTTCGTGTCGTCGACGATGGTGGTCATGTTGTGCGGGAGACTCTCGGGCGTGGCGCACTCCAACTCCAGCAGGTCGCCCGGCCGGAGCACGAACGCGCCCTCCTCGGGAGCGGATGGGCCCGACCCGCCCTCGGGGACCATCGGCCGGATCAGGGCGCCGCGGATCGAACCAGCCTCGGCCCGGCCCTGCGACGGGCGGGATGCGCCCGGCTTCGACCGAACGTCGGTCTTCTCCTGGCCGCGTCCCGCCCCGCCGGCCGACGCCGCCCGCCAACCCGGCATCGCGCCCAGCACAACGGCGATAACGACCGCGAGCGCCGCGAACGACCGATTCATCGGGATTCTCCTCGGTGAGGAACGGTCCGGTGTCCGGGTGCCACGCGACGCTCGGCCCGCCGGCTCCATCTCCGTCATCGCCTGGAAATACCGTGCCGTCGCGGGCTCGCCGCCGAATGCGCCTACCGACCGGGGAGGTCGCCCTCGTGGCCGCCCCGATGTACCCGCCAGATTACGCCCGTCTGGCTGTGTGCGTTCAGTACGGTCCGTCCCTGGAACATCGCCGGCTGGATGACCCCGATGTCGACCACATAAAGGGCACCGTCGGGCCCCCACTCGAGCTGCACGGGGCGCTCCAGGCCGGTCCCACGCCCGGCGGTGGCCGGTCCGCGGGTGGCGTTGGTCAGGAAGTCGAAGGCCCGGCCGGTGTCGAGGTCGAGAATCTGCACCTTGAACCCGGGCCAGTCCCACTCGACCCCCGGAGGAACCTGCGCGGGGCGTTCCTCAAGGATCTGCTGCCATTCCTCGAACCGGAATGCCGAGTCGACCAGGTAGGGCCCCTTGAAGGCCGGGAGAGTCGTCCCCATCTCGGCGACGAGGACGTCACCCGGATCGATCCCGAAGTCGGCCCGGCCGAAGGCCATCCCCCTCGGCGTACTTTGAACCGGGAGCCGCATGAGGGGCTGTCGAGGACGCGACCGGCCCCCGAGCAGCCGACGATGAGTCTCGGCGGTCAGTAGAGGCTCGACCGGGTCGCCCTTGTAACCGAATCGCGGGTCGTCGCCCGGTAGCCCGCCGAAGAAGTCGGGCCAGCCGTACCACTCGCCCGCGACCACCTCGTAGACGGAATCGGTGTCGAACCAGGCCGACCGGGGCGCCGTGGTGTCGATTCCTTCGTGGGTGCAGATGAGTCGTCCGTCGGGCGCGAAGCCATAGCCGCCGCTGTCGCGGAAGCCCCAGGCGATCCGCTCGAGGTTCTTGCCGTCGGGGTCGCAGCGGAAGAAGGCCCCGTTGCAGACCCGCTCGCCCTTGACCACCCGGCCAGCCTCGGAGCCGCCCCAGATCGGCGCGAAGGCGCCGGTCCGGTCGCGGCCCTCGCCCTCGGGCGGGACCAGCTTGTGCAGGTGCTCATAGGGCACCTTGCCGGTGTACCGTCCCGCCTCGACCATGATCCGCTCGTCTGGGGCCGCGAAGTAGGTCCCGGCATGGTTGGCCGTCTCCAGAGGGACCCGGAACGTCCGCCCCGTCAGCTCGACGTCCTCGCCGGGGATATCGCGGGCCCGCAGCTTGTTCGTCGACAGGATGACCGAGGCGCCGACCTCGTCGATCACGCCGGCGTTCCCCTGGGTGGGAACGAAGAACACCAGCTTCCCCTTCGGATCGAAGATTGGCTTGCCGTTGACCGCCCGCCCCCAGACCGGCAGCCCGTTGACGATCGTCCGAAACCGCGTCCTCGGGTCCTCGTCGGACAGATCGAGTACCGAGATCCGCGACCGATGCGAGATGTAGAGCTTGCCGTTGTGCCAGGTCATCCCGGTGATCGGCGGAATCAGGCCCTCGGGCATCTGTGCCGAGGAGTCAGCGCGTCGGACATCGGCCGTCGAGACGTTTGTGTCGTAGATCACCCGCTTGGTGTTATCCGGCCGGACCTGGATGATCTGCGCGGGTGGGGTCCGGACCGGGCTATCTCCCAGGCCGAGCGGCCCCGACTCGGCGATGAAGACCTCGCCGCGGTCGCTGAAGGCGATGTCGGCCGGGAAGTCGAGCCGGGTCGCGAAGGTCTCCACGATGTAGCCCGGCGGCGCCAGGATCTCCATCGGGTCGGGCCGACGGATGGCCGGCGTCTGGTCGCCCGGCGGGACCAGCCGAATCATGTCCTCTCGTTCGATCGGGACAACACCGCCCCGCTCCTTCACCTCGGCCGCGGGCGTCGCGCCCGGCGTGGGCTCCTGGGCCGGAGCCGGTCCCACGACAATCCCAGCGATCACCGCGGCCCCCAACCAACCGCCACGCCCGGCCCTCGCCCGGGCCCCTCGGAACGATCTCATGCCGTCGCCCCCTCTCGTTCGAGCGGACCTGCTCGGAATCGGAGTCGGATCGGATCGGAACTGGACCGCGATGCGAGCGTCGCGCCGCTCAATTCTCATCTCAGGGCGGCGGTAGGGCCGAAAAGGCCCCCATGACCCCGGGCGATACGGTCTGTCTCAGGCGGAACATCCGGCTATTACCGGGCGCGTCCATCCCCTCGTCCCCCATCCGGAAATCTGGGTCGAGCCGGCCGCATCCCCATCCATAATCAATCCAGACCCATCGCGGCGGTGTCCCCCAGGGCGAATAGCCGCCCCACGGATACCCGCTCTCGAGAGGGAAACCTCTCGTACTGGGGAGATAGCCGCCATATCGCGGCATCGCATCCTCATACCGAGGACCGCCCGGATACTGGGCCGAGGCCGTCTCCGTCCATGCCAGGCCGGAGAGCCCCACCGCGGCGACGATCCCCATCCGCCACCACACTCCGCGCCTCTCGCCCCTCATTGGTGTCACCCTCTCAGAGTGCCGAGAAACCTCGACGCAAGCACAGAAATCTTACCCCATCGACGCGCATTTGCAAATCTCGTGCAGTTTCGCCAATTTGCGCCGATGGGGATGTTGCCGCAAAGATGGGGCCGAGGGCGTGCTCAGGGGATAAAGTTCCCCGGCGCGACGAAGATACTGGCATTGGTGGGGGTGGGGGCTGTCACGCTGACTTCCCCGGTCGGCAGTCCGCTCGGGACCGGCGAGAGGGCGCCAGAGAGCAGGAATCCCATGATCAGGACCTCGCTCTCGCGCCAGGCGACGAGGTAGCTGATGTAATCGCGACGGGCCTGGAAGTAGAGCCGCTGGGAGGTCAGGACGATCGGCCAGTCGACGCGGTCGTCCTCGTAGCTGTCCAGGGTCAGCTCGTAGGCTCGCCGCAGCTCGGGGAGGTTAACCTTCTCGTAGCTCTCGACGTACTGATTGGCGGTGATATACGACTGGTAGACCAGGGCAAGCTGCTCCTGCAAGGTGAGCTGGACGCGGCGGATCTCGGCCTGCTGGCGGAGAATCTGGGCGTTGGCCCGGCGGATGTTCCCCTGGTTCCAGTTCCAGGTCGGGACGCCCAGGAGGCTGATCTGACCGATGCCGACCGTGGTGTCATTGGAGAACTTGTAACCGGTGCCGCCCACAAGCTGGATATTGGGCCAGGGGATCACGCGCTGGAGCTTCAGGTTGATCTGGTCGTAACGCAGGTCGGCGTAGGTCGCCATCAGCTCGGGGCTGTATTGATAGAGTCTCTGAAGGATGGGGACCCATTCCAGCGGGGTGGTATCTCCCTGGAGCGAGCCGCCGAGGAAGGTGAACGGGAGCTGGGTGCCGACGTAGGCCATGAGCTTCTGCCAGTACATCCGCAACGAGTTGTTCATCTTCATGTAGGTGAGACGCTCATCCTGAAGGGCGGCGTTGGCGAGGTGCAGGGCCTGGAGGTTGTCGACGCCCATGTTGTACGCCTCTCGGGCGGTGACGACCTCGTCCTCCATCGACTTGAGGATCTCCTGTTCGATCATCACCATCGCCTGCCAGCCGAGGGTCTGGAAGAACATCCGGCGGATGTCGTTGAGAACGCGATACTCGACCGCCATGGCGTTCCACTGCGAGGCCTTGGTGACCTCGAGGTAGGAGGCTCGGGCGAGGCGGTACTTGCCGGCGGTGATCACGTCCTGGGTGACCATGAGCTGGGGCGTGCCGGCGAGGCCGCCCGACCCCCAACTCGAGTTGGCGAAGGTAAGGGTCGGGTCTGGCCAGAGGCCGTTCTGGATCGCCGTACCAAAGTTGGCCTCGACGAGAGCACGCGCCTGCTTGAGCGTCGGGTTGTACTGGACGGCCATCTTTTCGAGGTCCGCGAGCGTCACCGGGGGTCGGGTCCGGGCCTCGTTGTTCGACTCGTTGATCGACCGCAGGACGGGCGGGACGGGTGGAATGGGCGGCGGAGGGATCAGCACCTCGCCAGCCCCCGGCTGGAGCTCACGCTGTGATTCCTCGGCGTCGGGCGGGCGGGTGATCGGCGGGGCGGTCAGGCGGCCCCGGTATTCCGACTCGGAGCCGGGCGAGACGTCGTAGGGCGCGGGGATCGGGAAGACCGGCCGCTGGATCGGCCGGGTCTCGCGGGCGCCGGAGCCCGGCGCCGTCGGCGGAGTCGGCCCCACGTTCACCCCAGGTGGCGCCACAGTCCGCGCCGGATTGACGGCGGTGCCGGGGATCATTGAGGGACCAGGAGGCGCGGCACCCTGGTCAGTCTCGGACATCGAGGACGGGACGACACCCAGCCCAGGGAGCGGGCCCGGCGTCGATCGCCCGCCCTCCGCCTGCGCCGGGGTCGACGCGGCCCGGATCACGCCGGAGTCCTTCCGGGGAAAGCCTCCCCTCACCACGCCCAGACCCGGCCGCACAGCCCCCGGTGCCGGATCCCGGAGCCCGCGCAGCTCCGACCTGGCTGCCCGGACCTTCGCCGCCCTGGCCTCGCGGCTCTCCCCCGAGACCCCCAATGCCGACGACGACGCCCCGCCCGATCCGTTGTCTTCGCCTCCGCAGGCCGTCGAAGCCCCAAGGATCGCCGCGCAGGTGTAAAGGATGAATCCTGACCTCATTCCCTTCGTCTCCTGTCCCGCGACCGGGCCGAGAAGTCCCTGCTGGCCCCGCTTTGATGCCCCTCAATATCGGACCCCCTCGGCCGATCCCTGCCTCCCCGAAAATCGTTCCTACAGGCATCATCGGCACAACCCCAAGAAAAGATTCACATAGCGGGACTGTTCGACTTGGAAAAGTCACGCCGAGCGTCGCTTCTCGAATTTCCTCATCCGGTCGGCGGACCCTTCCGAAAGTAGGGAAAGCCGGGGCGGTGACGTCCCGTGAAGACAGTTCGATCCCGGACGGATCAGGATGGGGCAAATTCTCATGGGAAATGATCGTTCCAACCGTGGCGTGGCCCGGCGCAGGAGGTGTCCGCGCCTGGAAGCACTGGAAGGGCGAGCCTTGCTCTCGAGAATGGGGGGCGCCATGCTCGAACATCCCGCACCCAGACCAACCGGGGTGAGCTCCTACGCCGCCCGACTGGCGCTCGGCCAATCGATCATCAATGCGGTCACCGACGCCAGCAGCGGCGGCTCGAGCTCCTCCGGCTCGGGAAGCTCGGGGAACACAGGAAGTTCGGGAAGCTCAGGAAGTTCGGGCTCCTCGGGCAGCTCGAGTTCGTCGAGTTCCTTCGAGATGCCCACGCCCCACTATCTGGCGCGTTCCGTCTTCCAGCTCGGGCTGGCGAGCAACTACATCGTCGGCCCGCCCCGATACACCGACCAGATCTCGCAGACCGTGATCCTGGGTAAGGCCCCCTCGTGGCAGGCCCAGTACGATTACCACCTCACCATGACGATCATGACCTACACCGACCCGACCAAGGCCGCCAATATCTCGATCTCACTCGCCGGCCCCAACTCCTCCGGGACTCTCTCCCTTCAGAGCATCCAGGTGCAACCTTCTTCCTCCAACCAGACCTTGCCCACCCATCTCACCTGGTCGGTCAACTCGAGCGGTTCCACCGGCATCTTCAGCGGCGCCAAGGGCGAAGGCGTTCTGAACATTGGGTATTCGCGAAGCCACGGAGGGCCCCACGCCCAGGCCGGCGACGCCTACGCCCATTTCGAGGGCCTCGTCTTCCTCTCCGGCACCAAGAACCTGAGCTATCGCTACAAATGAACCCATCGTACCGATTCGCCAGAAAGGGAGGATTTGGTAGATCGGCGAAGCTCGGTTAGATTGGTGAAGTACGCGGCCGATCGTGGCGGAACGACGGACGGCAAGGTCCTCCGAAATTTGCAACGCCATCGTCCCGCCCCGTTCTTCCTGCGCAAACGACCGTTCGCCGACGTCCCGCTCGGCGTGCAGAACATCAGAGAGGAGACATCCCGTGCCACGTGGTCACCGTCGGAATCCCGATCTCTGCGAATCCACGCTCGAGCGGCGCCTGGTCCTGCATGCGCACGGAGTGGCGCCGGGGGCCATCACGACCCTCTTGCCCCTCTCGTTCCCTGATCGGGTCACCACGATCCGCGAGGTGATCCCGGCCGTCGCGCGTGACTTCGCTCACTTCGAGAACAATGTCATCCTCTCGTCGCTGAGCAACTTCCTCTCCAGCAGCGGCTCCAGCTCGAGCGGCGGGAGTTCGAGTTCAAGCGGCGGGAGTTCGAGCTCGAGTAGCGGCTCGGGCTCCGGAGGCAGCTCGACGAGCGAGGAGATCAAGGACACACAGAAGAACACGAGCGACCTCCAGAGCAACATTCACTCCTCGGTGAAGCTACTCCGCGGTGATACTTCCTCGCTCATGACCCGAATCGATTCGTTGATCACCGGCTCTTCGCAGGAGAGCCTGGTCTCGCAACTCACCTCGCTGGTCCAGGCCGCCGGCTCGTCTTCATCTTCGTCGTCGTCGAGCAGCAGCAGCAGCGTGGCGGTCACGGGGAATCCGACGCTCACGGCGGCCGACTCGGCGACGATGGCGACGCGCCGGGCCGTCGACCAACTGCTTCGGTCCTATGCGGCGGGACTTCGCCTCGCTCACACCCACCAGGTCGCGATCATGATGCACCATCCCCAGTGGCGGCGCTGAAATGACGGGGCCGACGCGGGAGATCTCCAACCCCCACGTCGGCCCAGGCCGAGACACGGCGGATCAGGGTACGTAGGCACCGGCGGCGGTCGGGCCGGGCTGGGAGGCGGTCGGCACGCCCACGCCGGCGCCGAAGCCCCCGCGCTGCGAGCCGCCCCAGAACTCATACTCGGGCGCGCCGGTGTACCAGAGCGGAGCGCCTCGCGTCATGTGGCGGGCATTCCGGCTGACCACGAATCCGTTCATCGACGAGTACGAGAAGCCGGTCTGGTGCACGAACGGCGGGTATTCGGGGACGTCCCACCCGGGGATCGGCGAGTACGGGACGGGCGTGGCCGCGTAAAAAGACTGGCCGACCTGCTGGGGATACGGCTTCGCATACGAGGCCGGCGCGATCGGTTCGTAGTGCAGCGGGGTCAGTCCGCCGCAGGCGGCACATCCGTAGGGGCCGGGCGCTTGCGGACCGCCGAAGTTGTAGCAGCTATAGTATCCCGGCCCGTTCGGCCCCCAGTTCTGGCGGAAGCCCATGTCGTAGCCGTAGACAATGTTCAGATCCTTCCAGATGTGCCGATCGGTCGGATAGAGGAACCCATACGGCAGGACACCGTAGGTATTCCGGGGGTTGGCCGCCGACGCCGAGAGTGCCGGCGAAAGGACCAGGGCCAGGGCGAGCAGCCCGTGGGCCTTCGCTATCGGTCGTCGCCACATGGGAACGGACTCCTTTCGCAGGGAGCCGGGGATGCGCCCCGATCGGAATCGCGACGGCACCCGCCGACGCGGCGCTCCAGGGGATGAAACTAGCATGGGTCCGCGACGCGCTGAGTCAAACCGAAGTGGCCCGAGGCACATACCGGCCCGGCCGGTCCTGCGGCGTGCGACGATCGCCCGAGGCCCGGAGGCGAGGGGCGTTCGGCCGGGTCGCGTCGCGCACGCTTTCGCTCCAGTCAACGACCGACCCAGTACGATCAATAGAGGCGGGAAGTTTGCGATGCCCCCGCGCGCCGACAATCCTTTGGACGCCGCGGTTGGCCCGGACACGGAGGAGAGTCGAACATGGTCCCGCCCGAGAGCCGCAGGGATTTCCTCAAGGTCGGCTCCGCCGCCGCGGCCGGCCTGATCGCCGCCGCGCCCGCCGTCGCCGCGCAGGAGGCCGAGCAAAAGCCCGCAACCCAGCCGCCATCAGCCCGCGGCACCGAGGCACGCGACGCCCTCATCCCCCGCAACGCGGGAGGCACCGACGTCCCCAGCCGGGCCGAGAATCCGCCGGCCCAGCGATCCGTCCTCCCTCAGGAATTCCAGGTCTACGATCGCTACTACCCGACCTACGGCGGGCCCGAGGACAGCGACCAGTTCCTCGGCAAGCTCGTCCCCGGCCTTCGCGCCTCCGGCCTGCCACCGGTCCCCTTCGTTCAGCCCGACGTCCCACGCCTCCAGTGGAAGTGGGTCGACGGCGTCAAGGAGTTCCACCTCCACGTCGGGCCGACCCGCCGCGAGATCCTCCCCGGCCAGTTTTTCGACATGTACGGCGCCAACGGGAGCATGCCCGGTCCCTTCGTCGAGGCCACTCAGGGCGACACCGTCCGGATGGTCGTCCACAATCACCTCGCCGAGGCCACCACGGTCCACTGGCACGGCGCCGAGCTACCGAACAACATGGACGGCGTCCCCGGTGTCACCCAGGACTTCATCGAGCCGGGCACCTCCTACGTCTACCAGTTCCGTGTCCACCAGGCCGGAACGTTCTTCTATCACGTCCACGTCCCGTTCCAGGAGGCCAACGGCCTGGTCGGCTTCTTCATCATCCATCCCCAGATCGCCTGGGACCCCGTCGTCGACCGAGACTTCGGCCTGCTGGTGAGCAACGTCTCGATCCCGGCCAACAGCACGATCACCACCCCCTTCTCGAGCGAGCACCCCGGCCTGACCGCGACACTCGGCCACAACTGGCAGATGATCAACGGCCGATCGGGGCCCTACACCACCCCCTTCGTCTGCAAGCTCGGCGAGCGCGTCCGCATCCGCCTGTTCAACTTCAGCCCGGTCACGATCCACTCCATCCACATGCACGGCACCAATTTCTGGCTCACCGGCCGAGAGGGGGCAAGAACCCCGAAGACCGCCTGGATCTCCAGGAACACCGAGGCCATCCACGTGGCACAGGCCACCGACCTCGAATTCATCGCCAACGACGCCGGCGACTGGGTCTTGCACTGCCATATGGCCAGCCACATGCTCAACCACCCCGTCCAGCAAATGGGACCCAGGGTCCGATCCGGCGAATCGGTCTCCGCCTACAAGGCCAACGTCGACGTCCGCCCTACCGTCACCTACCCCCACACCGATCCAGGCTTCCAGCAGCCCGGATACCCGATGATGCGCTACCTCGCCACCCAGATGACCCCCAAGGAACTCGAAAAACTGAACGCCCGCCGCGAGGTCCGCGGAATGCGATGGAACTGGCACCACGCCGTTCGAGGCATGTTCACCGTCGTCCGTATCCTCCCCGACGACCTCTACCAGCTCGCGATGAACAGCGACGCTCCCGTGAAACCCGGCGAAATCTTCGACGAGATGGTCCGCCGTCGCCAGCGCCAGGAAGAGCTTCGCAACGAGATGCGACGTCGCGGCCTCAACGTCAGCCAGTGGAACGAATGGTTCCAGGCCAACGAGGATCTTCGTCGTAAGGGGCTGGCCTGATCGGTGAAAATCCGAGCCCCGACGCCGCCGGATCATGGAATCCGGATCCCAACCCGGTATATCCTAATCCCTATCCCGGCGCCTCTCGGCCCGGGAACCGGGGCCTATCTCGCAACGTATTCCGATCCGATTTCGGTCGTGGCCGATCGCCGTTCATGACGTCACTGTCTCTGGTTGCGGTATGCCAGTTGCTCGCCGAGAGGGTCCAGGCCGACCCTCCTCGGCGTCCGCCGCCTGAGAGTCGCGTGGGTGATCGACCGCGACCCTCCCGATGTTCCTTGTCCCGATTTTTCCTCCATCGAACTGCCCAGCAGGAGCATCCCGCCCGATGGCCGATATCGTCCTGATCAACCCGCGGTTCGAGATGTCGTTCTTCGGCATGGAGCTGGTGATGCCGTTTATCGGTCGCCGCGCCAACATGCCAGTCGCCTCGCTCCCGCTCCTGGCCGCGCTGACACCCGGGAAACACCGCGTCACCCTTCTCGACGAGAACGTCGAGCCGATCGACTTCGACCGGGTCGCCCGGGCGGATATCGTCGGAATCACCGGAATGGGCATCCAGCGCCAGCGGATCACCGAGATTCTCGACGAGTTGAAGAAGCGCGGGGCGTTCGTCGTCGTCGGCGGCCCCATGGCGACGGTCCACGAGGAGTATTTCGAGGGACGGGTCAACGCCATCTTCATCGGCGAGGCCGAGGAAACCTGGCCACGGTTCCTCGAGGAGTGGGAACGAGGCGAACACGGCTATCGATACGAGCAGGCCGCCAAGTCCGACATGACAAAGGTCCCGACCCCTCGGTTCGACCTCCTGAAGATGAATCGCTACCTTTTCGGAAGTGTCCAGTTCTCGCGCGGATGCCCCTTCCAGTGCGAGTTCTGCGACATCATCGTGACCTTCGGCCGACGTCCGAGAATCAAGTCGTCCGAACAGGTGATCACCGAAATCGAGGCGATGGACAAACAGGGCGTCAAGATCGCCTTCATCGTCGACGACAACCTGATCGGCAACAAGCGAGCGATCCGGCCCGTCCTGAAGGCGGTCGCCGACTGGCAGCAGCGCAAGGGATTCCCGCTCACGTTCTTCACCGAGGCCTCCATCGACCTGGCCGACGACCCCGAGCTGATGCAAATGATGGTCGATGCCAACATCATCAGCGTCTTCATCGGCGTCGAAAGCCCGAACGAGGAATCGCTGCGCGAGACGAAGAAGTATCAGAACGTCCGCCAGGGTCGGTCGATGATCGAAAAAATCCACGCCATCCAGAACGTCGGAATGGAAGTCTGGTGCGGCCTGATCGTCGGGTTCGACAACGACGACACGACCATTTTTGACCGCCAGATTCAGTTCCTCGAAGAAGCCCGTATCGCGAGCGGCCTGGTGGGGATGCTTCATGCGATCCGACGTACCCCGCTCTACGACCGCCTGCTCGCCGAGGGCCGACTCGCCGAAACCGACAACACCGAGTTCAAAACCAACGTGGTCCCGCTCCGGATGACCCGCGAGGAAATGCACGAGGGCTACATCCGCGTTTTGAATTATCTCTATGCACCCGAGAACTTCTTCCGGCGCATGGACAGCCTCTACATCGACGCAAAAATCGATATGGGCCGAACCCGGGCCGAGTACTGGAAGAAGCATCCGATCCAGGGCCTGCTGACCAACGCCATGTTCGCCCTCCACGCCACTGGACTCTTCGCCCGGATGATGATGGGCATCCCCGAGCCCGAACTGCGCCGCGAGTACCGAAAGCGGATCGCCAACCTGATCCGGCACCGCCCCGACCCCGGCCTCGTACTCACCTACACGTTCAAGTGCGCCCAGCACTACCACGCTTATACCATGGCCCGAAAGATGGCCGCGAAACGCGAGGCCCTGGTGAGCGGCTACGTCGGCTCGACCGGCGAACCCCAGCCCGCCGGCTCGCTGGCGTGAGTGCGAGAGTCGAATTCTCACGTTTCCTGGGCCGTTTCCTTCTCGAACCGCCCAGGAAACCGGGACTGGCTCCGGATCGCAGCGCAGGTGCCTGCCCCCATTTCGTGGCTGATCGGGTGCTGGTCCCGAACGCGAAGGCAAATCGGTCATGCAAATGGGGACAAAAACCGGTCGAAGACCACCGGCGCCTTTGTCAGGATCGGTTTTCAGGCGACGAAGGCTCTGTTAGGATCTAAATGGCATGGGAGGATTGGATTGTCGGCCGCCACGCCGGGGCGTTGCGGCGCGTCGGGGCCTCCCGGAATCCTGAGCGCCGGGGAATCGCGACGATGGCCGAACAGGGCGACCCGCCCCACCACAAGAAAAAGCTCTACATCGAGACCGTCGGCTGCCAGATGAACCTGCTGGACAGCGAACTGGTCGTCGCCCGCCTGCGCCAGGACGGCTACGAACTCACCGACGACATCCAGCAGGCCGACGCCATCCTCTACAACACCTGCTCGGTCCGCCAGCACGCCGAGGACAAGGTGTATAGCGCCCTCGGCCGGATCAAGCGGCTGAAGGAGAAAAAGCCGGAGGTCGCCATCGGCGTTCTCGGCTGCATGGCACAGAAGGATCAGGACCAGATCCTCCGCCGGGCCCCTCACGTCGACATCGTGGTGGGGCCAGGTCAGCTTGGACGGGTTCCGGAGTTGCTGGCAGGAGCCAGGGGAGAAGACCCAACCCGCCTGGCCGTCAGCCGGGCTCGAACCGACGGCTCGCTGGAGACGATCACGGCGAGCTTCGAGACCTACGACGCCAACCGAGAACCCGCCATGCGGCCGACGCCCTTCCAGGCGTTCATCCGCGTGATGATGGGCTGCGACAAGTTCTGCACCTATTGCATCGTCCCCTCGGTGCGCGGCCCCGAGCAGAGCCGGCCGCCCGCCGCGATCCTCGACGAGGCCCGACTCCTCGCCGATCAGGGCGTCAAGGAGATCACCCTCCTCGGCCAGACGGTCAACAGCTACCGGTATCAGGCCCCCGACGGCCGAACCTGGCGCCTCTCCGACATTCTCGCCCAGATCCACGAGATCGAGGGGATCGAACGGATCAAGTTCATCACCAACTTCCCCAACGACATGACCGACGACCTCTTGCAGGCCGTCCGCGACCTGCCCCGCGTCTCGCGATACCTGCACGTCCCGGCTCAGAGCGGGTGCGACGAGATCCTCAAGCGGATGAAGCGGATGTACTCGGTCGCCGCCTACGAGGAGATGCTCGCCCGAACCCGAGAAACCATCCCGGGCGTCTCGGTCTCCAGCGACTTCATCGTCGGCTTCTGCGGCGAGACCGAGGCGTCGTACCAGAAAACGGTCCGCCTGGTCGAGCGATCGCGGTTCAAGAACAGCTTCATCTTCAAATACAGCGCCCGGGAGGGAACCAGGGCCGACCGGCTCTATCCCGACGACGTCCCCGAGGCCGAGAAGAAGCGGCGGAACAACGAGTTGCTCGCGATTCAGACAGCCATCAGCCTCGAAGACAACCGGGAATGGATCGGCCGAACGGTCGAGGTGCTGGTGGAGGGACCGAGCCGGACCTCGGTCCGCCGCGAGGGGTGGAACGGGATCGACCAGCTTACCGGCCGGACGTCCTGCGACCGGATCGCCGTCTTCGACGGCTCCGAACGCCTGGTCGGCCGGATGGTCCGGGTGGCGATCGAGGACGCCAGCGCAGTCACTCTGTTTGGGCGGGTCGAGACCACCGAGGTCGTCCCGACGCCGGCTTGAGGAACGACTTGATGGCCGGCGGCCTCGTCGAGAACGTCGCAAGGTGGATGGAACGGCTCGGGATCGATCCCCGCCGCGCCCCCGATCGTTATGCGCTCGAATCCGGCTTCCCCGAAGCCCTCGAGCCCTGCCGCGCCGGTGCCTCGGCCACCGAAATCCGCGACTGGGAAGAACGGCACGGTTACTGGTTCCCACCGGGTTTGCGAACCTGGCTGGAACTCTCCAACGGCCTGTATCGATCAGGGCCGATGATCCATCCCCTCTCGGCGATCGGCCCGATGATCCCCTTCGCACGAGTCCCCGAGATGATCGTCCAGCCCGAAAGCTGGTTCGAGCTGGGCAATCCCAACGTCCAGACCGTCTGCATCGACCTCGGCTATCGCCTCCCGGGGCACGGACACCCCATCTTCACCTCCGGCGACGACGCCCTTGGCTCTCCCCCTCGGATCATCGCCCGAAGCTTCGACGAGTGGTTCCTCGAATTGCTCCGACAGGGCGGTCGCGAGTTCTGGTTCGACCCCGACTTCGAAGGGCACGGCTCTCCCTGGGCCGCGCATCGGCGCTACGCCCCACGCCCCTGCCTCACCGACGCCCTCCGACGGTTCGCCGACCGCGTCCCGCCCCTGGTCGAATCCGGCGCCGACGACCGACAGATCGCCGACCTCCTTGGCATCACCCGGCACGACGTCGAGCTGATCCTTCGACATTTGCAACACGTGGTCCCAGCCGCCAAGCATTGAAAATCAACCGCGGAGACACAGCACGGCCGAGCCGCATCCGATCGGAACGGATTCACCACAGAGACACAGAGACACAGAGATCAGACGGGAAAGACGTATGGCTTCCGTTTCGTTTCCGCGGACCAACCGATGCTTCTACCCAATATCTGCTCCCTGGGATTTCCTCTGTGTCTCTGTGTCTCTGTGGTTATCCAAGCCTTCAAATTAAACCGTAGAATTTCCTCTGTGTCTCTGTGTCTCTGTGGTTTATTGTGATTTGAATTCAAGCCCATGAATGCCGGATGGTTCCTCACCTATCATGAGATTCCGGAGCTGCTTGCCGGCTGGCTTTCGGGGCTGGGCGTTCGCGATGCCGAGCGGGGCGCGCGTGACCTGATCGACCTGACCCGGCGCGCCGGACCGGCCTGTCTCGACCGGGTCGCCCGGATCGCCGCTCAGCTCAACGCCGTGCTCCCGGGCTGCCCCGATCCCGGGATGGCCCTGACGAACCTGGAGCGCTTCCTGGGCGCCATCCCCGAGCTGGACGCGACGCTCGACCAGCTTGCCGGTGATCCGAGAACGACCGAGATTCTCCTCCAGGTCTTCAGCACCAGCCAGTATTTCAGCGAGGTTTTGTTCCGCGACCCGGGCCTCTTCGGCTGGCTGCGTGCCGGTGTGGGACCTCGCGACCGGGATGAGCTGGTCGAGGAACTCTGGGCGGCGGTCTCGGCCTGCGCGACCGAGGAGGCGCAGAAGCTGGCGATCCGGCGATTCCGGCACCGCGAGAGTCTTCGGATCGGCTATGACGACATCGTCCGCGGCCTTCCGCTGGAGGTGGTCACGCGCGACCTCTCGCACCTGGCCGACGCCTGTGTCGAGACCGCCGTCCGCCGGGCCCGCCGTCATGCCGAGGAGCGATACGGCGTTCCCAGAACGCCCCGCGGCCTCCCCGCGCGGTTCGTCGTCCTCGGCCTGGGCAAGCTCGGCGGCGAGGAGCTGAACTTCAGCTCCGACATCGACCTGATCTTTCTCTACGACGACGAGGGACGCACCGACGGACCGAAGGTCGTCTCCAATGCCGAGTTCTTCGCCCGGATGGGGAGCGAGGTCGTCCGCCTGCTGGCCGAGCATACCGCGATGGGAATGGCCTACCGCGTGGACCTCCGGCTCCGCCCCGATGGCGAGCAGGGCGCCATGGCCCGATCCTTCAGCGCCACTCTGGGCTACTACGTCACCCGAGGGCGAACCTGGGAGCGTCAGGCCCTGATCAAGGTCCGGCCGGTCGCGGGCGACCTCGACCTGGGCCAGGGCTTCGTCGAGGCGATCACGCCGTTCGTCTACCGACGCTATCTCGCCGCCTCGGAGATCGCCGAGATCAAGACTCTCAAGCGACGGATCGAGCAGCGCACCGTCTCCGCCGGAACGGCCGAGGTCGAGGTCAAGACTGGTCGCGGCGGCATCCGCGACGTCGAGTTCGTCGTCCAGTTCTTGCAACTCCTCCACGGCGGCCAGTATCCGGCGGTCCGCGGCGGCAACACCCTCCACGCCATGGCCGAACTCGAACGCGTCGGCTGCCTGACCGCCGACGAGCGGTTCCTCATGGACGAGACCTATCGCTTCCTCCGCCGGGTCGAGCATCGGTTGCAGATCGTCTTCGACCGCCAGACCCATGAGATGCCCCGTGAGATCGAGGCCCTGCGCACGCTCGCCCTCCGGATGGGCTACGCCCCGGCGAGCGTCTGGGAAGCCCGCAACGGCCCCGCCCTCCGGTTCCTGGCCGACTATCGGAGCAAGACCGAGCTCAACCGACGAATCCTCGACCACCTCCTGCACGACGCCTTCCGCGCCGACGACGGCAAGGCTGTCGATCCGATCGTCGACCTGGTCCTCGACCCCGATCCCGACCCCGACCAGGTCCAGGCCGTGATGGCCGTCTACCCGTTCCGCGACCGGGCGACCGCTCATCAAAACCTGCTCGCCCTCGCCCGCGAGGATTACCCGTTCCTCTCGCAGGCCCGATGCCGGCACTTCCTCGCCGCGATCGCCCCACGGCTACTCGAGGCCGTCGGCCGTACCCCCGATCCCGACATGACCCTCACCAACCTTGAGAAGGTCTCCGCCTCGCTCGGCGCCAAGGCGGTCCTCTGGGAGCTTTTCAACTTCAACCCGCCCAGCCTCCGACTCTATGTCGAACTCTGCGCCACCAGCCAGTTCCTCTCCGAGATCCTGATCAACAACCCGGGGATGATCGACGACCTGATCGACTCGCTGGTCGTCGATCGGCCGTCGTCCGAATCGGCGATCAAGGCCGAGCTCGCCGGGCTCTGCGCCGGCGCTGAGGACCTCGCTCCGATCCTCTGGAGCTTCCGCAACAAGGAGTGGGTCCGGATCGGCACCCGCGATATCCTCGGTCGAGAGCCGGTCCAGGTCGTCACCCGAGAGCTGGCCGACGTCGCCGAGGCGATCCTCACCCAGGTCGCACGCGACCAGTGGAGACGACGCGCCGAACGGTTCGGCACCCCCCGAATCGGCGACGAGGGCCGGCGCGACCGATGGGCGATTCTCGGACTCGGCAAGTTCGGGGGGCGCGAGCTCAACTACCACAGCGACCTCGACCTCGTCTTCCTCCACGAGGCTGACGGCCGAACCGAGGGCGGCGCCTCCTCGATCTCGAACGATCAGTTCCTCACCGAGGTGGTCCAGCGCATCCTGAAGGCCCTGGGCGGCAACGCGACGGGAGCCCTGTACGCGGTCGACGCCCGGCTCCGTCCCCACGGGGCTTCCGGCCCCTTGGTGATGACTCTCGACGCGTTCCGCGACTACCTCAACCGGTCCACCCCCACCTGGGAGCGCATGGCGATGACCCGCGCCCGGGTCGTCTTCGCCACCGGCGGGTTTGGCCCGGCGATCATGGAAGTGATCCGATCGGCCCTGACCCGCCCCGTCGATCCGAGGGCGCTGGCCACCGAGGTCCTCTCCATGCGACGCCGGCTTGAGGCTTCGCGCCCCCCTCGCCACCTGACCCGGGGCACCGGCGGCGTCGCCGATATCGAGTTCCTCGTCCAGTACCTGCTGCTCGTCCACGCTCCCGAGCGGCCCGACCTCCTCCGCTCCAACCTCTGGGAAGCGCTGGAAGCCCTCCGACGACGGGGCCTGCTCGATCCTGCCACCCACGCCGACCTCCGCGACGCCTACAACTTCCTCCGGGCCGTCGAGGGCCGGCTCCGCCTGATCCAGAACCGAGGCGGCGGCGAGCTCCCGCAAAGTCCGGTCGACCTCGAACGGCTCGCCCGACGACTTCACGAGGACCCCGCCAACCACGACGGACCCGTCGCCTCGTTCCTGACCCGACTGGAGGAAATCACCCGACGCACCCGCGCCCACTTCGATCGAATCGTCACCGCCCGGGCGCCCGACGACCCAGACACCCCGATCCCGGCCGCATCCGCCGGCCACTGACCGCGACGCTTGACCCGCTCGCTCCCTGGCTAGATCGAGCCCAGCAGGTCGCTCACGGCCGTCGTCTCGTGCTGAATCTCCGCGACGTTGGCGGCAATCCGCTCGCGAGCGGTCTCATCGAGGTAGTTGTTTGGCTCGATCTTCCACTCCCGGCCGTCGGCCGTACTGAGCGGGAAACTGAAGACCAGTCCGCGGGGGACGTCGTAGCTTCCATCCGAGACAACCCCGGCGCAGAACCACCGGCCGTACGGCGTCGGCGTGACGATCGACCGGACCGTCCCGAGAATCGCCTGCGCAATCGACCCAGCCGGCAGAACCCCGCGAAGCCGGTAGATCTCATCGTTCCGGCCGGCGATCATTGGGCCGAGCGTCCGGGCGACCCATTCCGGATCGTTGATCACTTCCAGCGCGGGCCGCTCGCCGATCAGGGCCGGGCGAAGGTCGATGAGCGCCGATTCGCTGTTGTTCCCCCAGACCGTCACCCGGCGAACCTCCGAGACAGGCACGCCCATCCTCTCGGCGATCACGCCGATGGCCCGCATCCGGGTCACCTGGCTCAACGCGAACCAGTGCGATTCCGGAACACCGGGAGCCGTCGACCGGGCGACCATGCAGTTCGCGTTGCTCGGGCTGGTCACGACCAGCACCCGGGCCGTCGGCGCAACCTGGTTGATCGCCCGACCGTGCTGAATCATGATCGGCGCGTTGAGCCGGAGAAGTTCGAGCCGGTCGCGATGCTCGGGGCTGAACGGCTTGCCGCCCAGCAGCAAGACCCAGTCGGCGCCCTCGAAGGCCTCCATCGGGTCGGTGGTGCTCTTGACCTCGTTCAGCAGAAGCTGAGCGCAGTCTCTTAGCTCCAGTTCCAGGGCCCGAAGCGGCTGGGCCGCCTCAGGAATGTCGAGGAGCCGGAGCGAGACCGGCTGATGGGGACCAAACATCCCGCCGCCAGCGATCCGAAACGCCAGCGAGTAGGCGATCCGCCCGGCCGCACCCGAGACGGCAACACGGATAGGGGGCTGCTGTACGTCCATCGAAACCTCTTCGGTTCGTTTACCAGGGGACGGTGGCGACGACATCTGTGCCCCGTGGATTCCCCTCAATGGGCCACCTTCCTAGCAAACCCGATGCCGATCCATGCAGCAAGGGTTCACATATCCCGATAGAATCGACCGGAGACCCTGGTTGTCGGGCTGTGGGCGTCCCGGGTCTAATGGGGACGGCCCTGGGCGTGCCGGACGGCCTGGGGACCGTGGCGGCGTCCGGATCGGTGGGCGGATCCTTCTCGGGGTCGGGTGATTGATGGGAGACGTCGCAATCGTGGGAGCCGGCGGGATGGGAACCGCCCTGGCTCTGTTTTTCGCCCGGGCGGATGACGGTGTCCGAATCTGGGCCCGCGACCCGGCCCGCGCTCGAGAGATCCAGGTCGACCGCGTCAATCGCCGTCATCTCCCCGGGATCGTCCTCCCCGAGCCGATCCGGATCACGGCCGACCCGGGCGAGGCGCTCCAGGGCGCCGGGCTCATCGTCGCCTCGGTCCCGACCTCGTTCCTTCGCGAGACCCTGGGCCGCCTCGCGGGCCAGGTCGCGCCCGGGATTCCGGTTCTCAGCGTGGTCAAGGGTATCGAGTTCGGCACGTTCGCCCGCCCAAGCCAGATCATCGCCGAGGTGCTCGGCCCCCGGCCGATCGCCGTGCTGAGCGGACCAAGCCACGCCGAGGAACTGGCGCGGGGGCTCCCCGCCTCGGTGGTCGTCTCGGGCGCCGATCCTCGGCTCAACGAGGAAATCCGCGACCGCCTGAGTCACGCCTCGCTCCGCGTCTACACCAGCGGCGACGCCCTCGGCGTGGAACTGGCCGGTGCCCTGAAAAACATCCTCGGGATCGCGGCGGGGATTTGCGACGGCCTCGGTTTCGGCGATAATGCCAAGGCGGCCCTCCTCACTCGCGGCCTTGTCGAGATCGCCCGCCTGGGCGTCGACCTCGGCGCAAAGTTCGAGACGTTCTACGGCCTCGCGGGTGTGGGAGACGTCGTGACCACCTGTTACAGCCCCTTCGGCCGAAACCGGGCCGTCGGTGAGCGGATCGGTCGAGGCGACTCGATCGATCACATCCTTGGCGACATGGTCAATGTCGCCGAGGGGGTGCCAACCACGCGAAGCGTCCACCACCTCGCCCGAAATCGAGGTGTGGAAATGCCGATCACCGCCGAACTCTATCAGGTCCTCTTCGAGGCGAAGCCGCCCCGAGTCGCGGTCACCGACCTGATGGAGCGCAACCCGAAGCGAGAGTGGGAATAAAGCCTTGATCACGCCGACCGGATCTTGCCGAATCGCCTTCAAGGAGTGGGCCGGGGTCTGCGAGGCCCTCGATCACGGCCGACAGACCCTCCTGCTCCGCAAGGGAGGAATCTCCGAGGAATCGGGCGCCGGCGCCTTCGTCCCCGAACACCCCGAGTTCTGGCTCTTCCCAACGGCCGTCCACCAGGCGCAGCAGGGGCTCCGTGGCGAGGCACCAACGCTCACGACCGGACCAACCGTCCCCATCCGCCTGCTGGCACGGGTCGAGCATGTGCGCCGGGTGGTCGACGCGGCGTCTCTCCCGGCGCTCGAGAATTTCCACATTCTCACCCCCGAAACGGTCCGCAACCGGTTCCATTACCGGGAGCCCGGGCTCTGGGTCCTGATCGTCCGGATCTGGCGGCGCGACACGCCCATCGCGATCCAGACCACGCCCGAGCAGGCCGGTTGCAAAACCTGGGTGACCCTCGACGAGCCTCTGCCAGTGGACCAGATGACGCCAGTCCTGGACGATCGCGAGTGGGCCGCGGTGGCCTCGCGCCTCGCTTCGATCCTCGACGACGCCCGAGATCGACCGGCCGCAATCGGCCAGGATTCTGGCGCCACGTGAGCGTCTCCAAACCGGCCACTTCGGCCGAAGCGGGCCTCGGAGGAAAGTTTGATGCGGCGATGGCTGATCCGCGAGATCCGGGAGTTCCCGGCGACGACCGCCGTCTGGACCACCTGGATCGTGGTCTTCGCCGCGATGACCGCCGACCACCTGGCCTCGGGCGAGCCCCTCTCCGCGGCTCGATGGCTCCTCTTCGGCTTCGACGGCGGCGAGGGATTCGGCGACGTCACTCTCGACGACCTGACACGCGGCCAGTTCTGGCGGCTGATCACCTGCAACTTCCTGCATTACAGCGTGATCCACCTGGCGCTCAACGCCATCGCGATGTATCAGGTGGGGAGCTGGATCGAGTCGACCTACGGCCCACCGCAAACGCTCTTCCTCTTCGGACTGACCGGCGGCGGCGGCAATCTGATCTCCTCCGCCGCGCGATACAGCCTCGGTCTCAGCCACGAGGTTCACTCGGCGGGCGGCTCGGTGGCGATCATGGGTCTGGTCGGCCTGTGCGCCGTCGCCGGCTGGCGAACCGGCGACACCGAGGGACGGCGCATCTTCCGCCTGATGCTGGTCTTCATCGGCCTGACCGCCGCCCTCGGCGCCGCGTTTCCCCAGACCATCGACAACTGGGGACATGCCGGCGGGCTCATCGTTGGACTCGCCGCCGGACTGGCGCACGGAAACCTGGTCAGGCGCGTCGGGAAGCCGTCGGCGTGGGGTCCTGGCGTCGCGATGGTCCTGCTCTTCATCGGATCGGCCGTCGCCCAGTACGTGGCCGATCGCCGCGATTCCCCGGTCCGACTCGAGCGAACGCTGGTCCGGCGCTCGGGCTACCTGACGCGTGCCGCCCGCGAACTCCACTGGCTCCGCCGATTCAACCCGCCGCGCGACCATCTTGTCGTCGCCGCGAAGTGGTTGAAAGTTCTCGATGAGCTCCTCGACCGCCCCGGCCGGGTCGAGGTCGCCGCGCTCCAACCGATCGTCGACGAGGCCGGCAAGGGCCCCTTGCCGCCCGATCGCCGTCGCGAGCTAATCGAGCATCTCCAGCCGCTCCTCGACGCCATCCGTCGTCGATACGACCAGGACCGCGACCGGCTCCACGCCCTCCGAGAGTCGCAACGGGCGGCGGCCCGTCCCTCGGCGGACGCACGAGGAGGAACATCGAACGCCGACCAGCGTCGGCACACGACCGAGGGAAGCGATCGAGGGACGCATGCCGATCCGTCCGCCGGACCGCGAACCGATCTTCGAGCGATACCGGATTCTCGAACCGATCTCTGACGATCCGTCCCTCTACCGGGCGCGCGACCTCCGACACGGGCGGAGCGTGGCCATCCGGTTGCTGGAACGTTTGGAACCAATCCTCGAGGACATCCGGGCCGCGGCCCGGGTGCATCATCCAAACGTGGCCGCCGTCCTCGACGCCAGAACGGCCGGCGGAATCTCCGGCATCGTCTGGGAATACGCCGAGGGGATCGACCTCGACCGGGCCATCCGCCAGCGCGGACCAATGCCAGCGGCCGAGGCTCTCGACCTCCTGATCCAGGCAGCGCGCGGACTCGCGGCGGCCCACGAGCGTCGGGTCTTCCACGGAGATTTGAAGCCGTCCCAGTGGCGGCTGGACCCGGCGGGAACCCTCCGGCTGACCGGTCTGGGCGGCTCGCGGCTCGCGATCCCGAAGCCGCTCCAGGCCGACTCCGACATCGGCCGGCTCGGCGGCCTGCTCCACTTCCTGCTCCTCGGCCGAGAGCCCTTCCCCATGGCCTCGCCCGCCGATCGATGGACGCCCGCCCCCGATCGACTCGCGCCCGAGATCCGGATCCACCGGCCCGACGTCCCCTCGCCACTCATCGACGCCTACCGAACGCTCATGGCCCCCCGGCCCGAGGACCGTCCTCAATCGATGGCCGATGTGGTCACGCTGCTGGAATCGTGCCGGCTCGCGATCTCGGGCGAGCCGACAAAGCCGGCGATCGGCCCAGAGTTCGACCTCTCGGGCCTGGGGATCGAGCCGGGTGGCGTCCCCACGTCGCCGAAAACCGCCGACCGGCCGATCAAACCGCCGACACGAGGGATCAAAGTCCGCGTCGTGGGTTTCTCGATCGCCGCCGCTCTCGCGATGCTGGCGATCGTCGGGCTGATCGTGTCCAGACGCCCGAGTGCGATCCCGGCGGCCGCGCCCGTCTCGCCTCCTGGGAAGATCGCCCCGGCGAAGCGTCCCGCGCCGGTCCTCGGCGAGCCGAAAACAATCTACGCCGGGCCCGCCGACGCTCCGAACTGGATGCTCGCCTCGCGACGACCGGTCCCGAAAAAGAACATCCAGCCTGACGGCCTGAATCCGCACGGTTCCGGGAGTTACCTGGTCGTCCACCGGCGCAAGCTTGGCGACTTCGTCCTCGATCTCGATTACCGACTCGCCCCGGGCGGTGATTCGGGCGTCTTCGTCCGTGTCGGGAACCTGGAAGATCCGATGCGTACGGGGCTGGAAGTCTCGATCAGCGACCGGGACGGCACGGGCCTCGACGCGCCTGGTGCGATCCGGGGGCTGGTTGGTCCCTCGGTGAACGCGCGCAAGCCAGCCGGCGAGTGGAATCACCTGACGATCACGGCGATCGGACCGAGGCTCGCGGTCTCGCTGAATGGTCGGGAGGTGTGCCGAATCGAGCTCGACGAATGGACGACGCCTGGCCGACGACCCGACGGAACGCCCCACAACTGGCCCGGCCTTGATCCCGCCCGGCTTTCGAGAGCGGGTTTTCTCGGTTTCCAGGACCTCATCGGCGATTGCTGGTTCCGGAACGTCAAGGTAAGAACGCCCACCCCCACGTCGCGATAAAACCCGACGAACACCTCACAGAGGACTGAAACAGATCGGTCGAGATGTTCGATTCAAACAAAATAAATCTTATGTCATTAATATTTTTAGTAAATATAAAATCATCGTCAACCTCTCAACGAGAAAACGGATCGGCCGGAAACCCAATGTCTCCGACGATCGCTTGATACTCGGGTCTCGCGCGGAACGGGGCGAGGAGCGGGTCGTCGTGGAAGTCAGAGACATCCCGAAACCCCGCCTTGATCGCCTCGCGAAGGGTCGCCAGGGCATGGCGGGTGAACCGTCGCTGGCGTGAGCCGGCAATCTTCGCGGTCGGCGCGGCGACGGCGTCGAGCACATAGCGCGCGTATTCCCGGGCGATCTCAACCAGGACCACGGGGTCGACCGTGGCGTCTCGGTCGGCCTCGCGACGGAAGCGATCGGCCTCGCCCGCGTCTCCGCGCGCGGCCAGCTCCTCCGAAAGCAAGCGACGCACGATGAACAAGTAAGCGCGTGCCTCGACACTCCCGGGTGCTTTCGCGAGGGCTTCCGCGTACAGGCGTTCCGAGCGGCGAAGCCACTCGAGATCAAGACGTCCGTCGTCGCGCTCGCGGTGTCCGGCAAGCTGCCAGCAGGCCAGGGCGTAGGCGCTGAGATGCTCCGTCGGAAGCGGACGGATCGCGGCGATCGCGCCATAAAGCTCGGCGATCCGCAATGGCTCGCCCCACCGGATCGCGGCAAAACGGGCAGGATCACTGTCGGTCGCCGCCACCCGATTGTGAAGGACCCGGGCCAGCGCGAGCCGGATGGTCAGGCGTCGTGAGGCGAGCAGGTCGCTCCGCGCGTCGATCCGCTCCAGAACGCGCTCACACTGCTTGTAGGCCGCGAGGGCCTCGACGGTCGCGTCGGCGCCAAAGTGGCGCAGGCCCAGCTCCTCGTACGCGAGATAAAGATCCCAGCTTCTGTTAAAGTCATTGGGGCCCTCGCGATGAAGGGCCTCCAGCAGCGCGACGGCTCGCCGGCCCGCGGCGATCGCGTCATCGATCCGGTTGGCGGCCGGCAACACCCGGCAGAGATACCGTTCGGTGAGGGCCAGCATGTATCGTGTTCCCGAGTCGGGGTCATGATCCCGGAGGGTTCTCTCACTGGCTTCGCGCGCGCGGTCGAAGGCCGCGATCGATTCGACGGGTCTCCCGGCCTGGAAGAAACTTTCGCCCACGAGGTATTCATTCTTCGCGAGCAGTGCGTCGACCTCCAGACGAAACTCCGCGGGCGCCTGGGGCCGGATCTGTCTCAGTACCTCCGACGACCGCCGAACCGCCTCCCGGCCGGCTTCGAAATCGCGGGAAATCTGGATGATCAACTGGAGCGAATGCGCCAGGTATCTCCCGTTCTCAAAGGTCGGTTCACGAGCGAAAAGACGCTCCGAAACCGCGATCGCCTGCCGGGCTGACGCGACGGCGGCGACCGACTCACCCGTCGCGGACTGAATCCGCGCCAGGGCGTGATACGCTTCGACAAGCTGTCCCTGAAGGCCCGGCTCGGCTTCCAGGTCGACAATCAGCCGCTGGGTCTCGCGAAGGCCGGCCTCGATCAGGGACCGGAGATACGGCCGAAGCTCCTCCTCGCGCAACGGAATCTGGTCCACACCCTCTTGAAGCAGGAGATTACGGATCGCGACCACTGCCCGGCCAAACGAGCGCTCGGCCCGGTCGCGATCCGCCCGAGCGGCCGACTCGGCCCGGGTGGCGCGAACCGCCTGCCAGGTGCTGGCGACCAGCCCCGCCCCCAGCGCGACCAGGAACGCCGCCGCCCAGGGATTCCGGCGGCACCATCGAACCAGCCGTTCAACCAACGACACCCGACGCGCCCGGATCGGACGATTTTGCTGGAACCGACGCAGGTCCTCGGCCAGCTCGCCGGCCGTCGCGTACCGAGCCGCCGGCTCGGCGGCGATCGCCTTGTGAACGATCGTCTCCAGGTCGCGCGGAACCCCCGGCGCCATCTGACTCAGCCGATCCACCGCGGCGTTCCGAACCCTTTCAATCATCGCATAGCGATCCGATGCCGAGAACGCCGGCCGCCTCGCGATCAGCTCGTAGAGCGTCAGGCCCAGGCTGTAAACGTCTGACCGGCGATCGCAGGCCCCGCGAAACCGCTCCGGCCCCATGTACCGGATCGTCCCGAGAACGTCCTCGCTTCGGGTAAGGTCGTCGCCATCCGACGTCTTCGCCAGCCCAAAGTCGGCCACCCAGACATCGCCCTCCTCGTCCAGGAGCAGGTTCGACGGCTTGATGTCGCGGTGCAGAATCCCCTGGGCGTGGGCGTGGTCGAGCGCCTCGGCCACCTGCTCCCCGATCCGGGCGATCTCGCAAGCCGAGGGCCGGTTTTGTGGACTCCGCCGCCATTCGACCACCGCCCGATCAAGCCCGCGGCCGTCGATGAACTGCATCACATAGTAACAATACCCTTCCTGCCGACCCACGCCGAAGACCGGGACAATTCGCGTGTGGTGCAGCCGGGCGGCCGCCCGGGCCTCACGCTCAAATCGGAGGATATGCCGCGGGTCGTCCGCGATCATCGGCGCCAGTACCTTCAGCGCGACCCGGCGATTCAGCGCCAGATCCTCAGCCTCGTAAACAACGCCCATGCCCCCGCGACCCACCTCACGGAGGATGCGGAAGCCGGAAATCTCCGGCAACGGACCAGGCTCAACCCTCGATGGCTCCTCGGTGCCCTCGGGAATGGCCGGCGGTCCCGCGGCCCGAAGCCGTTCGATCAGCGAGGCATCACGCTCGTCGACCGCCGTCGATCTCTCGACCGAGGACCACAACCCATCGACGATGGCCAGCCCATCCAGTGTGCGCCGACAGTCCTCGCAGTCCTCAAGGTGATGGACGATCCGTTCGCTTTCGGGCGTGCCCGGTACCTCGCCGAGAAATCGCTCCAGCTCCTGCCGGGACGGACAGCCCATCATGGCGTGGTCTCGCAAAATCGATGCGGGGCGGTTCAGTCGGGTCTCAGTTCCGAGGGGTCGCCCTCAAGGCGGCGAACCTCTTCCTGAAGCATCTGCGTGACGCTACTTCGCGCCTGATAGACGGTGCCGACGCGCATCCCCAGCCGTCTGGCGACCTCGGCGGGGGGAAGGCCCTCGCGCGCGGTCAGCTCATAAGCTTCCCAGGTCTTCGGGGCAACCCGGGTCCGGACGATCGCGGTCGCCACTTCGAGCAATTCGAGGTCGAATTCCTGCTCCAGCCGACGGGCGAGGTCGTCGCGGGCTTCCACGCTCGCCAGCCGCTCGATCATGTCGGTGGTTCCAGCGCCCACGGCCGGTCCTCGTCCGGTCAAACCGTCCTGCACGGCGTTTCGGACGACCGAGCGGAGCCAGGCCCGGAAACTCCGCGACCGGTCGTATTCAAACCGCCGGAGCCGGATCGAGAGCCGGACCAGAACCGCCTGGCTCACGTCGAGGATGTCGGCCTCCTGAAGCCCCCAACCGCGGCACCACTGGAAGATCCGGGGCCCATACCGCTCCACGAACTCACCCCAGGCCGCCTCGTCGGGTGGCGAAAGAGCCAGACGGCGGAGCAGTGTCGAACTGGTCGAGTCGTCGCGAGCCGGCATCGCCTTACCCCGTCTCCCGATCGATCCAGCGCGGGCCCGACGGGCCTCGTCCACGCACCTCAAGATACGACCTTCGGCCGCCGGATCGGACGATCCATGTTGATTGCGATCAACATCAAGGCCGACAGGGACCTAAAAAATGACGAAGGCGACTGAGAAACCACGATCGACGTCGGTATTATCTCTGTCCAGAATAACGTGTCCTCGCTCCGAGGCAACCATGGTGTCACGTTGAGGCATTCTTTTCCGGATGCCACAACGCCTTGCCATGACAGATCCTGGCCCATCTTCTGATCAGGGAACTGCGTGGACGCCAGGAGCGGGGGATGGCGACGGAAAATTCATTGATGACAAGAAGAGCAACATGAAACGCGCCATGCGATGCGCTCGGCTGGCCCTCACTTCACTGGGACTTGTGGCCGTTCTGACGAGTCTCGCCACGGCCGAGCCAATCGCATACACCGAGAGCTTCACCGCTGGGACGGTCTCGCTCGACGGCCAATCGTTCACCAAAGAGACGGTCACGCTCTCGGGGGTTGGCGATACCTCGAAGATCACCTCCGGCACCAACGGCCTGGCCAACGATGTGACCCTCTCTGTGACGGTCGGCTCGATGGTCCTGGCGGCGATCGCCGCGGCGGTCGGTGGGGGTCTGTCCCTGGTCCGTAGCCGTCGCCGCGGTGCGGTCTAACCCGCCCCGACGCGAGGCGGACCCCCTCGGGCCCTGACGACCGCGGAGCTCCAATGGCCGCGCCTGGTGGGCGCCTCCGTCGCCAGTGACTCCAAAAATGTGCACTAGAACCCAATAGAGACCCACTCGCATCTCTGTGATCCACGGACCTCGACAGGGCTCAGGTCGTGATCGGAGAACCCAACCCAGCCCTCACCGATGGCTGGATTTCTCGGTCGATTCACGACAGAATCATCGTTCGACCGTCCCGTCAATTCGGTTCCGGGTCTCAAGGGATGTCGATCATGTCGTCCGAATCTCAGAATCACGATCAACGCCTCAAGGTGCTCCTCAAGGAGTTCTTCGGCGTCTTCTTCGATGGCTTCTTCCCGCTCTGGGCGGCACGGTTTGATTTCACCAACATCGAATGGCTCGACAAGGAACTGTT
>DAIDKV010000014.1 GCA_027449865.1 Planctomycetales bacterium | reverse complement strand
TCGAACAGCCGCTTCATCTTCGCTTCGACTTCCGGTGTGTAGGCGTCCATTCGGCCCTCCCTGATGATCCCGACCTGGCCCGAGGCCGGCTATCATACTCGAACCGAGACCGGGAAGTTATCCTCGGCCTATTCCTAAGTTTGCTTCTGGATAAGGGCCGATCGATCGGGATCGCGATGATCGGCGGCCTGCTCCTTGTCGCAGGCGCGGCCGACGGGCACGACCTCGTCGTCTCGGCCCGCGAGGCCGACTGGATGCTTCTTCTCCGGGCCGACCTGGAATTGCTGGGCGGCCTCTGGCTCCTGAGCGGCCGATGGGGACGAGCAGCCCGGATCGCAGCCATCGCGCTCGGCTCAGGCTTGATCGCGCTCGACCTGTACCGGCTCGCACGAGGGCAGGGACCAAGGCCGATCCTGGGTCAGATCGCCACCGGCGCCGGGTGGGTGGTCGCGGTTGACGTGCTGATCCTTACTCTGGCGATCGGCTCTCGACCGGGCAAGCCAGGGAACTGGCGGTCCGTCGGGATCGCGGTTTTCGCGGTCGGGCTTGGCGTCGCGATCGATCAGACGCAGGTCGGGCAATATCCGATGATCGTGACGGTCCGATCGGGCCGGACGGCCTCCGGGCTCGTTTACCTGGTCTACCTGCCGAAAGGATATTATCGGTCGTTCCGACGATGGCCGATGATCCTGGCCTTGCACGGCCGGGGCGAGTCGGGCGACGACATCAATCTGGTCCGTCGCCAGGGCTTGCCGAGACGGGTCGAGGAGTCGGGTGGTCTCCCGTTCGTGGTGGTTGCCCCGCAGATTTCGGAGTGGCTTTGGCAAATCCCTGCGCTGGAGGTCGTGCTGGATGAGGTCGCCGCTCGGTTCCGGATCGATCGGAATCGCGTCTACCTGACCGGCAACAGCATGGGCGGGAACGGGACCTGGGAGCTCACTTTCCGCCAGCCGGGCCGGTTCGCGGCGATTGCGCCGATCTGCGGGCGGGGCGATCCGGCCTGGGCCGACCGCCTGCGCGAGGTCCCGACCTGGGCTTTCCACGGCGGCGCCGACAGGATCGTCCCGCCGTCGGAGTCGGAGCGGATGATTGAGGCGATCCGTTCTGCGGGCGGCGAGGCCCGGTTGACGATCTACCCGAGCGTCGGCCACGATTCGTGGACGCGGACCTACAACGATCCTGCCTTCTATCGATGGCTGCTCGAGCATCGCAGAGGCGCGATTCGAGTCCCGCCATCGGGGCGGCCGTCCGGTTGAGGTTGCGACCCGGCCGGGAACCGGAAATGATGGAGGCAGGGCGTCCCGCCGCCCGATCGAATCTCCAGGATGTTTCCCATGAGCTTGATCGTTGCCCTGAGCCTCCTCTTTCCGGCCCAGCCGCCGTCCGATCGCCCCGCTCCGGCCGCGTCGCCGACGCCCGCCGACATCGTGGGCGCTCTCGAGAGTGTGCTAGGCGACGCGATCGCGCGCGCGGAGCCCTCGGTCGTCGCGATCCATCGCCACAAGGGCCCGAATCCCGAGGAAACGCTGGCCGTTCGAGGCCGAGAGCGACCGGCCGCGGCCAACAACGATCGTGAGGACTTCATCTCGTTTGATTACGGCTCGGGTGTCGTCATCGGCGACCACGGCGAGATCTTGACGGCGTTTCATGTGGTGCAGGGGGCCGACCGCCTTCGCGGATGCGCGGTCGGCGGGCGGACGTTCGAGGCCGAGATCCTCGCGGCCGACCCAAGGAGTGATCTGGCCGTGATCGTCCCGGTCGTCGAGCCCGGCACCGAGCCGCTGAAGCTCCGGCCCATTCCGATCGGCGACACATCCCGACTCCGCAAGGGCTCGTTCCTGATCGCGATCGGCAATCAGTACAACGCCGCCCGGCACGACGGGAGCCCCTCGGCAAGCTGGGGCATCCTCTCGAACTTCGCCCGCAAGATCGAGCCAGAGGTCGATGAGGATTACTCCCGCTCCTTGAGAAAGCCGCTGACGCTCCAGAATCATCCCACCCTCCTTCAACTCGACGCCCGGCTGAACCTCGGCATGAGCGGCGGCGCGGTCGTCGATCGCAGGGGTGAGCTCGTCGGCCTGACGACCACCGCGGCGAGCCCCGCCGGCTTCGATGCCCTGGCCGGTTACGCCGTACCGATGGATGCCCTCGGCCGCCGGATCGTTGAGACGCTCAGGCAGGGCAAGGAGGTCGAGTACGGCCTGCTCGGTGTCGGCCCGATGCCGCCGGAGAGCAACCGCGTCGGCCAGGTGCGCAGGAATACCCCGGCCGGTCAGGGACTCCTCCAGATGGGCGACGAGATCATCGCGATCGACGGAAAGACGATCCACGACTTCCACTCGCTGATCCTCGCCGTGGGCCTTTACTCGCCTGGCGACACCATCCGCCTGAAAATCCGCCGCGGCGAGCAGGTTCTCGACCGAAAGCTCGTCCTGGCGAAGTACCCGGTCGAGGGCGCGATCGCGACCAACCGGCCCTCTCCCTGGCGAGGGATCCGGGTCGATTATTCCAGCATCGTGATCAGCCCAAGGATCGGCCTGGACCTGGAAGGCTCGCCCCTCGGCGTGGTGGTGACCGACGTTGAGGAGGGCTCGCCCGCCGCCGCGGCCGGGCTCAAGAAGGGGCTGGTCATCCTTCGGGCCGGCGACCGTCCCGTCACCAGCCCCAGAGCCTTCACCGAGGCCGTCGCCGGCCTGGACGGCCCGGTCCCACTCGAAACCGAGATGGGCGTGCTGACCGTCGGCACAGGCGCCGAGCCCGAACGCCCGAAGCGGCCCGCCGAGCATCGGGAGGACCGCTGACCGGCCCGCCGACTCGACTTCCCGAATCGGACCGATCCCCGCCGCGATCGGTCCCCGTTCGACGACCCAGGAACCCAAAGGACTCTCCCCTATCGGCGACCGTGTCGCCAGGCCAAAGCCTTATGAAAATGGACGAACTTCGCGAGGCTTACCTCGACTTCTTCGCCGGCAAGGGGTGCGTTCGCCGCCCAAGCGACGTGCTCGTCCCGAAAGACGATCCGACGGTCCTTTTCACCCCGGCCGGGATGAACCAGTTCAAGCGCGAGTTCATGGGCCTCGGCGACCCAGGCTTCACGCGCGCCACCACCTGCCAGAAATGCCTCCGCACGGGCGATATCGAGAACGTCGGCCGGACCTCGTTCCACGAGACGTTCTTCGAGATGCTCGGCAACTTCAGCTTCGGCGACTACTTCAAGCGCGAGGCCATCCACTGGGCCTGGGAGTTCCTGCTCAAAACCCTGAAAATCCCCGGCGATCGCCTCACAATCACCGTCTACCTCGACGACGACGAGGCGTATAACATCTGGCACGACGAGATCAAGGTTCCCGCCGACCGGATCACCCGGATGGGCGAGGACGATAACTTCTGGCCCGCCGGCGCTCCAACCCACGGACCGAACGGCGTTTGCGGTCCCTGCTCCGAGATTTTTTATCACGGCGCGGGCCCGAAGGAAGTCGAGATCTGGAACCTGGTCTTCACGCAGTTCAACCGCGTCGGACCGGGCGAGCTGGAGCCGCTCCCGAAGAAAAACATCGATACCGGGATGGGCCTGGAGCGCGCCGCCGCCTGCCTCCAGGGGGTGACCACCGTCTTCGAGACCGACGTCTTCCGGCCGATCATCGCGGCGGTCGCCGAGGCCCTCGGCGTGAAGTACGACCGCGATCACGCCAACGGCGTCCGCCTCCGCCGGATGGCCGACCACAGCCGGGCGCTGGCGTTTTGCATTCACGAGAACGTTCGGCCTGGTCCCGAGAAGCAGGGCTACGTGATCCGCCGCCTGCTCCGACGCGCTGTGCTCGACGCCTACCAGATGGGCCGCCGCGAACCGTTCCTGTACCAGATCACCCCGGTCGTGGCCGAGGCGATGGCCGGTCCCTATCCCGACCTGAAGGAAAGCGTCGCCCGTATCCAGACGACCATCCGCCAGGAAGAGGAGCAATTCCTCCGCAACCTGGAGAACGGGCTCAAGCTCCTGGAAGACACCTTCCGCAAGACGACCGCCGCCGGCTCCGAGACGATCTCCGGGCGCGATGCCTTCGACCTGCACGCGACCTACGGCATCCCGGTTGAGGTGGTCGAGAGCCTCGCCACCGATCACAACCTTCGGGTCGATCGGACCGGCTTCACGGCCGAGCTGAAGAAGCATTCCGAGATTTCTCGAGGGACGACCGAGGCCGCCGACGTCTTCGCCGCCGGACCCCTCGACGCCCTGAAGAAGGAATACCACGCGGGGACGGAGTTCCTCGGCTACACAACCACCCGCGAGTCGGCCCGCGTGATCGGCATCCTCGAACAGGGCCGGCTGGCCGACTCGGCCGAACACGACGGCGACCGCCCAATCGCACTGGTCCTCGACCGATCGCCGTTCTACGGCGAATCCGGCGGCCAGGTCGGCGACACCGGGACCATCCGCGGCGAGGGCTTCACGTTCCAGGTCCTCGACACGAAGAAGGACCACGACTTCGTCCTGCACGTCGGCCGGATGGTTGAGGGCCGCGTCTCGGTCCAGCAACCTGTCGAGGCCGAGGTCGACTCCGCCCGACGCGACGCGATCCGACGCGCCCACACAGCGACCCACCTGCTCCACCACGCCCTCCGAAACGTCCTCGGCCAGCACGCCCAGCAGGCCGGCAGCAAGGTCGAACCCGATCGCCTTCGGTTCGACTTCGGCAACCCCGAGGCCGTCGGCCGCGACCGATTGCGTGCGATTGAGGACCAGGTCAACGAGCGGGTTCTGGCCGCCTCGGCGGTGAGCTGGTCGCTGATGCCGATCGAGCAGGCCCGGACGCTCGGCGCGATGGCTCTCTTCGGCGAGAAGTATCCGGACATCGTCCGCGTGGTCCAGATGGGCGACTTCTCGAAGGAGCTTTGCGGCGGGACCCACCTCGACAGCGTCGGCCAGGTCGGGCTCTTCAAGATCGTCGGCGAGGAGTCGGTCTCGGCCGGCACCCGACGGATCACCGGCCTGACCGGCAAGGCGGCCCTCGACCACGTCCGGCAGGAGGAAGATGTCCTCGGCGAGGCCGCCGGCGTGCTTCGCGTCCCGCCCGCTCAGGTGGCCCAGCGCATCGCCGCTCTGCTCGAGGAGGTCAAGACGCTCAAGAAGCAGGTCAGCCAGCGCCCGAAGGAGACCGGCGGCGGCGTCTCGGCCGACGACCTGCTCGCCGCGGCCCACGAGGTCGCCGGCACCTCGGTCATCGCCCAGGCGGTCGGCTCGCTCCCGGTCGAGGAGATGCGGCAGCTCATCGACGTCCTGCGTCGGAAGCGCCCGGAGAAGCTGGCCGTTCTGCTGGCGTCGATCGACGGCGAGAAGGTCGTGCTCGTCGCCGGGGCAACGCCCGACCTCGTCAAGTCGGGCGTCCACTCGGGGAACTGGCTCAAGGAGGTCGCTCCGGTCGTCGGCGGGGGCGGCGGCGGACGTCCCGACCTCGCCCAGGCCGGCGGGAAGGCTCCTGACAAGGTCCCCGATGCCCTGATCCGGGCCGTCGAGGCCATTCGCGCCCGCCTCGGCGCGTGAATGCCCTTGACGTGACCGTGCTTCCTGGTACGATCGTACTTTCGCCCCAGCGACCAACGTGGGAATCGTATGGACCTCGATGGCCGGACAACCGGCGCGTTTCTCCTGACTTCCCGGTCGGGAGTGGATTGAAGCTGATAATCATGAACTGTTACCAAGCCAAGGCCGGTGAGCTTGCCAAGCACTGGTACGTGATCGACGCCGAGGGCGCCGTCGTCGGACGCCTCGCCGCGCAGATCGCCCCGATTCTGATGGGCAAGCACCGCCCCACGTACACCGCGCACATCGACACCGGCGACTACGTGATCGTCACCAACGTCGAGAAGGTCGTGTTCACCGGCGAGAAGTGGCAGCAGAAGTCGTACCAGCGGTACAGCGGCTACCCCGGCGGCCAGAAGGAAGAGGCCGCCTGGAAGCTCCTTCAGCGCCGGCCGGAGCGGATCCTGGAGCTGGCCATCCAGCGGATGATGCCGAAGAACAAGATCGGCCGCCACATGATGGACAAGCTCAAGCTCTACGTTGGGCCGAACCATCCGCACCAGGCGCAGCAGCCGATCGCGCTGGAGCCGCTCGCCGGCCGACCGACCCCCTCGGGCGCGGTCTATGTCCCCGAGCCGGCCCCGAAGGCCAGTGGCTCCGCTCCGTCGGCCCACGCCGCGACCCCGGCGATCGAGCCGTCGCTGCCGGCGCCCACCCCCGAGCCTTCCCTCCCGGCACCCACGCCCGAGCCGGCGCTCGAGGCTCCTCCGACCACCCCGACCGAGCCCGAGACCGGGTCGGCCGAGTCCTGATCCATCGCGACCGAGTGGCCGGCCCGCATCCGCCGGCCCGTTCGCTCTTTCGATTTGATTCCGAGGAAACCCAGGGGCGTTCCTGATGTCGACGGCAGTTGATCAGTACATCTGGGGCACCGGACGTCGGAAGACGTCGGTGGCCCGCGTCCGGATCCGCGAGGGGACCGGGCAGTTCATGGTGAACAAGCTTGAGGCCAACGTTTATTTCCCGCTGGAGGTCCAGCAGACGGACGTCCGCGCCCCGCTGAGCCTCACCGAGATGGGCGGCCGGGTGGATGTCTTCGTCAACGTCCGAGGCGGCGGCAAGCACAGCCAGTCGGGAGCCGTCCAGCTCGGCCTGGCCCGGGCGCTCAAGGAGTTCCGCCCCGACCTCGACTCCGCCCTCCGCGACGCCGGCTTCCTCACCCGCGACGCCCGAATGGTCGAGCGGAAAAAGTTCGGCCACAAAAAGGCCCGAAAGAGCTTCCAGTTCTCCAAGCGGTGACGCAAAGGCAAGGGAGCCTTAGTTTACGGGAAAGACCCAATGGGATCAAGGGGTCACACCTTGGTCACAGCGGGTCTTTTGCGTTTGTCCGAGGATCGGCAGTTGTCAAGATGGGCAACATGGATGAAATGATCGCTAACATTTTAGCGGGCGCCCCTGGGGCGTGCTTGTGGCCCTTCAGTCGGAATTGACCTGCAATCGTGTCCCAGGTATGAGGATGGTTGGGGATTATGGAACTTCACGGGGAAGGAGCCATCCATGCCAACAGAGGAACGTGACTCGATGATTGAAGACCTTCGGAACCGATTGGATCGCGTGGAGCGCACCAATCGGGGTTGGAGGTTTTGTTCACTGACAGGATTCGCAGGGCTGGTTGTACTCGGCTTGGTCGCGGCCCAAGGCAACAAGGGAGCCAAACGGATCGAGGCCGAGGAGATTGCCGTACTCGATAAGGATGGGAAGAAGAGAATCCTCTTCGAGGTCACGGAACGCGGGCCGCTCCTAACATTCCGTCCGAAGGATGGCCCACCTCGCGTTTTCATGGGGCTGGGTGGAGGCCCTGAGGACAGCGATGTACCCTTCTTGAATTTTCGGAGTCGAGCGGGCCGCCCAAGTCTCCTTATGGGGGTGAGCGGCCTCACCGATGAGAACGAATCCCCATACCTGACTTTCATGAACCGGCGCGGAGCACCCAAGATCCGTTTCGGCATGGAGCACGACGACACACCCCACCTCACCTTAATCGGCCCGCGTTTCGATCCGAAACTGTCCCTGGGCCTAGACGAAAAGGGCGAGCCGTTCCTCGTCAAGGTGAAGGAGGGCAAAGGTCTGGACGCGCTCGGGTTCGTGGATTGGTTGTCCCGTCTTCACCCAGAGGCATTTCGAGAGGGCGGTACCCCCAAGAAGGAAGGGGGAAGTCCGGAGAGCCAGGCCACCAAATAGGGAGCCTGACTGCGTATCACGGATGTGGTGCCGGGCCAACACACTCCATCGAAAGGTTCTTGCCAGGTTCGAGCGGGGTCTACCACGCGCCGACAATGTCAGTCCCCATGTCCGGCCCGCCACGGCCTGCTGTTGGCGTACGCCCAGAGTTCCGGGGCGATCGAGTACAACGGGTCGAGCCTGGCTATTAACCTGATGGCCTGGTCGAGCTTAATGATGTCCGCTCGCCCAACGGCGCATGCAACCTTGCCGACCTTCGCGGGGAGTCAAATGGGGACATAGGCGGGGAGTCAAATGGGGACAGGGAGTCAAATGGGGACATAGGGAGTCAAATGGGGACAAGGGAGTCAAATGGGGACATAGCAAATATCGACTTCTGTAAGAGGACCGCAGCTTCCCCAACATTAAGTCGGGCCGACCGGCCAGACTGATCCTCAGCCAGTCAGCAGCGGGTTTCCGACCTGTTTCATGTTCGTTCGGGCCAACTGGCGGGACTCGTCTACCCATTCATTAGGAAAGCCCCGTTCGACATCCGCAAAAGAATCGCCCCCGCAGTACAGCAAGGCCATAAGGTGAACAATGATTGGCCTGACGAGAGTTCTCATGGAGGAATTCTCCAGGTTGATCTTCCGGGGGAGAGCGATCAGAAATCACGAGAGCTGCGCGAAATCGACTTCAATCGTATCGGACATGTATTCTGTCAGCCCGCTCTTGATCCCCAGGCGATTCTCGAGGGGCGCGATCGAAGCGAGCAGCAGGCGAGCAACCCCGATGCTCGGCCCCCAAATCGTCTCGTTTCCATGTTCAAACACATAACCCATGATGGTTTCCCACCTTTCAGTCGGATGTCGACCTCGAGCGAGGGGCGTACCACCGTCACGGGCGCGGCATCGCCCGTAGGATGCTCCAGGATTCTCGATAGAAGACTCCCAGGCCAAGGTTGGAAACGATCGATCCGCCAGGCGGCCGGGATAGTCCAGATCCTGCCCGCCCTCCCTTTTGATCAGGCCCGGTCGGGCGGCAATTGGGACGGGTTCGGGACGCGCACCCCGACGATCAGGGTCAGGTCCAGCAATTCCTCGCCGCCCTTGTAGGCGACGTAGACGTGACGGGTGACCTCGCCCGCGTTCCACGCCACGTTGTCGGGATGGACGATCCGGATGTCCCGGCCGTCTGCCAGGTGCAGATGGAACGGCTCGAAAGGCCGCCGGTCCTTGATCGCCTTCAGTTCCTGGACACTTCGCATCGGGGAATCTTCCAAATTGTCGACATACTCTCGCGGACCGTACGCTAATAGCGCCTCATGCACCGGGAATAGTCATTCAGGGCCCCTCGCGGCGCCGCTTCATGGCACCAGCGACGATCTCGTCCAGTTCCTCGGCCGCATCCCGCATCGTGCCGAGCAGAGGGGGCCGTGCCACGGGCTGAAGCCTGGACTGTTCCTGCGTGATCGTGAGGAGGAGCAGGCGGGCCGCTTGCGTCATCGCATCGTCGACGGTCGCGAATCGCCCGCTCTGAACGACCGCTTCGATCGATGTTTCCACCTCGGTGGGCAGATGAATCGTCATGCTGTCGCCTCCTGGGAAGAATCCAGCTTATCAGGGAGCGACGTGGGACGGAAACCTCTTCACTCCTGAAGCGGAACAGCCCCCTTTCCTGGCCCACTCTACACCGGCTTGTGAAGCTGCTCCCGAAACTGCTCCAGGTGGGACCGTCGGCCGAGGAAGACGAGCGTGTCGCCCGGTTCGATGGTCTCGTCGCCCGAGGGCGGAAAGATGAGCTGACCATCGGCTCGCTTGATCGCGACGACGATCAGGCCGGTCCGGCGCTTGATGTCGGCCTCGCGGACGCTCCGGCCGGCAAGGGCGTGATCCGGGGTGATCGGTAGTTCGTCCATTTCGATCGCGACGCTGGTTCGCTGCGTGACCAGCTCGACGAACTGCACCGCCGCGGGGTTCGTCACCAGGGAGACGATCCGGTGGGCGCCAATGGCCGCCGGCAGGACCACGTGATTCGCCCCCGCGTGTTTGAGCTTACGGACTGTGCTGGGCTGCTCGGCCCGCGCGATGATCAGGAGCTTGGGACAGATCTGTCGGGCCGTCAGCGTGATGAAGACGTTTTCCGCGTCGTTCGGCATCGCGGAGATCAGCACGCGTGCCCGGCAGATCCCGGCGTCCTGCAGGATTTTCTCCTCGGTCGCGTCGCCGATGACGCAGTGGAAGCCGCGCGTCTCGAACTCCTCCGTCCGCTCGGCGGCCAGATCCACCACGACGAACGGCTGGCCGGCTGCCTCCAGCTCGTCGCAGACGAGCGACCCGACGCGCCCGTATCCGGCGACGATCGTATGGCCCGACATTGATTCGATCTGTCTCATCTTCCGTTGTCGTCCGAAGTAGACCAGCAGTTCGCTCTCGGTCAGCGCCTGGACGAACGCCGCCAGCGTGAACGCCACCGAGCTGATCCCCAGCCCGATCACCAGGATCGTGTGCGCCCTCGCGAAGGGGCCCTCCAGCGGACGGACCTCGCCCAGCCCCACCCCTGAGATCAAGATGATGACCTGGAAGAAGGCATCCGCGAAGGTCCAACCGATCGATCGATAGCCGGCCACGCCGTACAGGATCACCACCTGGATCACGGCGAAGCCAAGAAACACCCTTCGGACGGCTCTTCGCCGCCAGAACGGAGGGATCGGTGTTTTGGAAAGTTCGCTCGGCACGGTGGCTCGTCCGATCGTCGGCGTCGGGATTCGGGACGGGTCGAGGCGCCGGCCGGTCTCACTCGCGACGGGTCCGGACAAGCTGGTTGAATGCAACGGCCAGGATGACGACCGTCCCCAGGACAAGGCCCTCGATCGTCGTGCTATCGATTCCCTTGGGGGCGACCTGGCCGGTTCCCTGGATGACGATCTGCGTCAGGAGCAGGCCGAGGACCGTCCCTCGAATCGAGCCGATCCCGCCCGAGAGGCTGCAACCGCCGACCACGGCCGCCGTGATCGCGATCAACTCGTAAGAGACCCCAAGCGAATGGTCGCCCAGGCCGTTCTTGCCGGCGAAGAGCACTCCACCGAGCGCCGAGAGAAATCCCGAAACACCGTAGACGATGAATTTCAGCCGACGCGTCCGGACGCCGCTCAGCCGAGCGGCCGTCTCGTTCCCGCCCATCGCGTAGATGTGCCGGCCCAGCACCGTGTTCCCCATCATCACGCTGAAGATGACGGCCGCGACCAGAAAAATCCCGAGCGAGACCCGGTAATCGTCACCGAGGAACCGGAAGGCCGCGTGGCGAACCGTCACCGTGTGATTTCCGTCGGCGATCTTCGCCAGGCTCCGCAGGCCGGCCATCGTTGCGAGTGTCGCGATGAACGGCGGAAGGCGTACCATCGTGATCAGAAAGGCGTGGAAAAGGCCGATGATCAGGCCCATCAGGAGCGTCAGTGCGATCACCACCGCGACGAGCCCCGCCGAGGGCGCCGCGGCCGATCCACCACCGTGAAGCCAGTCTGTCAGGAGCTTCGCGCTGATGACCGAGGCGAGAGCGACAAGCGAGCCGGTGGAAAGGTCGATCCCGCCGGAGATGATCACGATCGATGCACCGATCGCCAGCAGGCCGAAAAGCGCCACATTATGGAAGAGGGTTTGTACCCGATACCCGTAAAAGAACGCGTGGCTGGAGTCGAGGAGGTAGATCACCAGCAGCGCCGCGGCGATCGCGAGCAGGAGGCCCCATTCCGGCGACCGAAAGATCCGGAGGAAGCTCAACGGACCGCCACGGGTGGGACGGGGTTCGCGCTCGGAGACGTCAGGGACGATCGTGGTCATGGCGATGAAACTCGGGATCTCGGGAGAGGGATTTCCTGGGGTCGCGGATCGATGGGCGGCACGGGACTCATCCCAGCCGCATCCCGTGCGCGATGATGTTGCGCTGGATGTCGTTGGTCCCGGAATAAATCAGCCCGCCGACGCTGTCGCGCAGCTCGCGTTCCAGGCCCGTTTCCTCGGCGTACCCGGCGGCCCCGAAGAGGCGGACGGCGTCGACACTGTTCTGGTGGAAACTCTCGGAGACGAAGAGTTTCGCCATGGAGGCCGCGGTCGAGGCGTCCTCACCCCGGGCGTGAAGGTCGGCGAATCGATAAATCATCAATCGGCTGGCTTCCAGTCGGACGGCCATCTCGGCGAGCCGGTTGGAGACCGCCTGGAACTGTCCGATGGGCCGGCCGGACTGCTTCCGCGATCGGGCCCGGTCGATGCATCGCTCCAACTGCCGACGCATCGTGCCGAGCGAGGCCGAGAGAATCGCGCCGCGCTCGAGCTCCATCGCGGCGTTGAAGATCGTGGCGCCGCGGCCCTCTCGACCGAGGAGGGCTTCGGCGGGCAATCGGCAATCCTCAAAAGCGAGCTCGCCCATGGGCACGCTCTTCATCCCCATCTTGGGGATCTCGCGGACAACCCGGAAACCGGGAGCATCGCGTGGGATCAGGAACGTCGAAATCCCGAGAATGCCGCGGCTGGGGTCGGTCGTCGCGAAGCAGAGATACAGGTCGGAGACCGGCCCGGCCGTGATCCAGGTCTTGCGCCCGTTCAGAACCCATTCGTCACCGCGACGCTCGGCCCGGGTTTGCATCGCGAAGATGTCGGAGCCGGCCTCGGGCTCACTCGCTCCATTCGCGCCCAGGATCGAGCCGTCGCAAAGGCCCGGCAGATATCGGCGCTTCTGCTCCTCGCTGCCAAACCGGGCGATTGGTAGCGTGACCGTCCACAACTCGGCATTGAGGGCGAAGATCAGCCCAGAGTCCTCGCAGCCGTGGCCGAGGGCTTCCATCGCGGCCACGGTTGTCGGCAGATCCTCACCGCGCCCACCGTACTCGGGCGCGACCGGAAGACCGGCAATACCGAACCGCGCACAGCGCCGGAGCCCTTCACGCCAGAAGCCGTACTCGTCGCGATCGGCGGCCTCAACCGCCAGCTCCTCACGAGCAAAGGCCAGCGTCGTGTCGTACCAGCGTTGTTGCGATTCCGAGAACGAAAAATCCATTTCTCAAAGTCCTTGCTATTTGTACCTTGTAATTTGTTATTTGTAATTGGTATCGGCCTCCGGTCCGTGCCGGCGTCCCGGCTCTCGCAAGCCTTCCCTTAACGACGAATCAACAACTGCCAATTACAAATTACAAGGAACAAATTACAAAGAACAAATCAGGAAGACTTCAAATTCTTGCTCGCCAGCCACTTCTTCATTTCGTCGATGACGATGACGTTGTCGCCCTTGACTGGCGAATCCTTTTTCGGGACGACGATGCGGACGCCGGTGTCGATGGTGTCGGTGCCATTGGGGAGCATTTCGCCGAGGACCTTCTTGTCGTCCTCGATGAGAGCCTTGAGCAGTTTGACGCCGCGGTAGCCCATCTCATAGGGGTTCTGGCAGATGGTGGCGTCGATCTTGCCGTCGACGACGTCCTGAACGGCGAGTTCGTCGAGGTCGAAGGTGACGATCGTGGAGGACTTGCGTCGATCCGGGAATCGGCTGACTTCCTCGGCGATGTAGTGGGCGTTGTACGACCAGATGCCGAGGAAGACGTTCGCGTCGGGATGTTTGCTGATGGCGGTCTGGACGTTCTGCATGGCCTTGGTCTTGTCCACGCCGTCCTCGAAGACCTCGATGGCGTCGTGCTGTGAGTCGACGCGGAACGATTCTCCGGCGCCGGCGAAGAAGCCCTCCCTGCGCTCGAGGGCGTTGGCGGCGGCGGCGGTCCCCACGAACGCGACGACCTTGCCGCCCTGCGGGCGGAGCATCTTCGCGACCTTTCCGGCGGTCTCGCCCGCCTTGCGGTTCACGGTACCGATGTAGGCCCGGCGGGTGTCGGGAGGTCCGTCCGAATCGACGGCGATCACGATTTTGCCCTGCTTGGTCAGTTCCTTCATCTTGTCGGCGATTCCGGGTGCGTCCTTTTCCATGACGGAGATCGCCACGCCCTTGACGTCGGGCAGGCTAAGGACGTCTTCCAGCAGTCGGATCTGGCCAGCGGTGTCTCCCTCGTTGCGCCGCATTTCCACCTGGGCACCGAACGCGGCCGCTCCGTCGTTCATCCCCGTCTCGACGGCGTTCCACCAGTCGGAGTTGCCGTTCGTGAGGAAGACCAGTCGGGGCAGGGATCCGGATTTGCCGGTCGAGGTTCCGCTACCTGCTCCCGCGGCCGGAGCCGGCGAGGAACCTGTCTCGGGCCCGCTCTCTCCGCACCCGCCACAGGCGAGCGTTGAGACCAGCAGGGATAGAAAGAACGCTTTCGCGCCGTTGCGGCGAAGGTTTGTGAGGGTCACGCGTGATTCTCCCGGTCTGCACTGCCCCATTGCGATCGACGGTCTGTTATCATAAGGGAAGGAACACCAGAGACCAAGGACCAAGGGCGGCTCCATGCGATGGGATGACCGGGTTTATGGCGGCGTCGCGATCGACGATCCGGCCATTCTCGGGCTGATCGAATGCCCCACCTTCCAACGATTGAAGGGTGTGCGTCAGGCCGGTCCGTCGGCGCTGGCGTTCCCGTTCAAGGACGTTACCCGGTACGAGCATAGCCTGGGCGTGGCTCTCCTGCTGCGCCGGCTGGGCGCCGATCGCCGCGAACAGGTCGCCGGGCTGCTTCACGACGTTTCGCACACCGCGTTTTCGCACGCGGTCGACTTCCTGATCCACTCGATTGAGCAGGACCATCACGAGCGGCTCAAGCCGATGATGCTCGACCGTCCCGACCTCGCCAGCGCCCTCGGCCGGATGGGATTTCTCCCCTCCGAGTTCTATGACGACTCGATTTACCCGCTCCTCGAACAGCCGATCCCCTGGCTTTGCGCCGACCGGCTGGATTACTTCCTGCGTGATGGGATCGCCTGCGGGGTGGTCAGCCGGGCCGCCGCCGATCGGATGCTGGCGAGTCTCGACGTCGAGGATTCTCGAATCATTCTGACCGACGTCGACGTCGCGAGAGAGGCCGTGGAACTCTTCGCGATCATGAACCGAGACTGGTGGGCCAGCGAGACCGAGGCTTTTATCTACAACGAGTTTGCCGCCGCGATCCGCGAGGCTCTGGATCGAGCGGTCATCCGCCCCGACGACCTGATGAGCCGGGACGACCTCGTTCTCGCGAAGCTCGACGCGGCCGACCTTCCCTCGATCCGTCGCCGACTCGATTCCATTCGACACTTTGACCCAGCCTCGGCCGTCGGCTACGTGCCGAGGGTCGTCCCGAAGGTCCGATGGCTCGACCCGCCGGTTCGGGTCGATGGCGCCGTCGTCCGGTTCTCGGAGATCCCGCGGGCGGGTAATTTTTAAGCGAAGCGATGCCGGGTCGGGCCGGATCGGCAGCCGACCCCTTCTCAAACGACGACCGCCGAGGGCTCGGCGGTCGTGATGTGCCGGTCCTGGAAAGCCGGGTCGGGCGCGGGGAAGTCGCGTCGATAATGCACTCCGCGCGACTCACGACGCTCGGTCGCCGCGGCGATCATCAGCCGTGCCGCCAGGAGCATGTTTTGCAGCGTCCAGCCAGCCGGATCGGTGAATTCGAGCGGGAGGATGTAGCGGCTCCATCGGTCGACGCGATCGGCTGCCTCGGCCAGTCCCTCGGCGTTTCGAGTGATCCCCATCCGGCGCCAGAGCAGGGAGCGGAGCGATTCGCGGACATCGGCGACATCGATTCGGGCGTGGCCGTCTTGCCGCCCCGGCGCGGAGATCGGGGGAACCTCCAGCGGCCTTGGGCCCTCGCGGTCGAGCTGCTCGACGATGTCCTCCGCGGCCCGCGAGCCGTAGACCAGCCCTTCGAGAAGGCTGTTCGACGCGAGCCGGTTGGCGCCGTGGAGCCCGGAGCTGCTCACCTCGCCGGCCGCCCAGAGACCAGGGAGGGTTGTTCGGCCCGCGAGATCAACCGTCACGCCGCCGATCATGTAATGAGCACCCGGGCAAACTGGGATCGGGTCTCGGGTGATATCCAGCGCGAAGGTCCGGCAGAGCCGATCGATCCCCGGGAAACGACGGCGGATCAGGTCGGGGTCGAGATGCGAGAGGTCAAGGTAGACGCTCGGGTGCTGCGTCTTTGCCATCTGCGCGGCGATCGCCTGGGAGACATCGTCTCGAGGCGCCAGCTCAGCCATCGGATGATATGATGGCATGAACCTTTCGCCATGGCAGTCGCGTAGATACGCCCCCTCGCCGCGGAGAGCCTCGGTAAGCAGGTGCCGGGCCGACCCGGCGATGTAGAGGACGGTCGGGTGAAACTGCATGAACTCCATGTCGCGTAGCACAGCGCCGGCGCGGAAGGCCATGGAATGGCCGTCTCCGGTGGCGATCGGTGGATTTGTCGTCTCCCGAAAGTGCTGCCCAGTGCCACCGGTGGCCAGAACGACGGCCCGTGCCCAGACCAGGGCCAGCCCTCGGTGCCTGTCCCAGACCAGAACCCCCCGACACCGGCCTTCATGCGTGAGAAGGTCGACGGAGAATGTGTTCTGCCAGATGCGGACATTGGGCCGGCTCTTCGCCTTCTGGATCACGGCGCGCATGATCTCCCGGCCGGTCTCGTCCCCCAGCGCGTGGGCGATTCGGGCGTGCGAATGCCCTCCCTCGCGGCCGAGCGAGACCTGGCCGTCGACCTGGTCGAAGTGTGTTCCCCATTCGATCAGCTCGGCGATTCGGCCCGGGGCCTCTCGCACCACCATCTCGACGACCGAGGGATCACACAGCCCCTTCCCGGCGGCGATCGTGTCGGCGATGTGATTGTCGAACCGGTCCTCTGGGTCGAGCACCCCGGCGATCCCGCCCTGAGCATAATGGCTGTTACTCTCGCGAACCTCGTCCTTGGTGATGACCAGGACACGGTAGCGCTCCGGAATGCCGAGCGCCGCCCGAAGCCCCGCAATCCCCCCGCCGATCACCAGGACATCGGCAAAGTGATGCGGGACCTCGCGGGGATCGAAGCCGATCAGGTAGTCGCGATCCGCGGTCTCCCGATCGTTGCCCCGTGGATCGAACGAACCCTGACGACCGACTCTCGGCATGTCCACAATCCTCGGCGAGGCTCGTCAGCGGCGCGACTTGTTGTCGCGAGCGATCCGATTTCGGAAGTTGTAGTAGAACTGGCGGTACTGGGGAGGGGGGTCGGTGTCATTCCCCTGATTGAGCCCCTTCATCGTGTCCTGGTTGATCCCGCGTGTATTCCGGATCTGATCGCTGGTGAATCGCTTGACGCCAGCGCCAGGAAGATGGGCGCCGGGGGCGACCGGCGCCTGCTCGCCGACCTTGACCTCGACCTCCTTGCCCTCACGACCGGGTCCGACCTTGGGCTTTTCGTACTGGCGGGCGAACTGTTCGAGCTGCTCCTTGCTCAGTCCGGTGCGCTGTTCCAGTTCCTTCGCGGTCTCGGCGTCCTTGAGAGCATCGGAGAGCTTGTTCAGGGTCAGCGAGGATTGCTGAGTCCCCTTCGGAGCGACATCGTCCCGGCCGAACGGGTTTGCGGGATCCTCGGCCTTCGGCGAGGGGGTGGTCTCATCCTTGGGAACGGAGCCATCGCCCGGGTTGCCAGCGGTCTGCTGGCCATCGCCGCCGCCGCCGAAGGTCGGATTGCTCACTCCCGATCCGCCAGGTTTCATGCCCATGCCGGGCTGATTGCCTCCGCCGGAAGCACCGCTGGAACTCGCGCCGCCCGGCTGACCGCCTGACTGGCTCGACTGACCCGAGCTGCTTCCCTGACCCGGCTGCCCGGCATTGCCGTTGGCATTCGGATTCGAGCTGTCCCGTGGCGGCCCACCGTTGCTTGGGACGCCGGATCCCGAGGCCCCGTTCGAGTCCGGAGGAGTGCCACCCGAGGGATTGCCCTGGCCCGGCGTCGACCCTTGCCGACCGGACGCTTGCCGATTGGAAGATGCCCCGCCGGCATTACCTGCCTGAGTCTGGCCCTGGCCGGGCCTTCCCGCACCTGGAGCGCCTCCGGCCTGACCTTGCCGGTCGCCGCCAGCCTGACTCGGGCTGCTCCCGGCCTGGGAAGATCCCGCCTCCGAAGAACCCTGGCCTCCCGCGCTTGGATTGGTCTGCGCGCCCATTCCCTGTCCTGGCTGATTTCCGGAGCCTGAGCCTGGCTGATTTCCGGAGCCTGAGCCGGTTCCTTGCTGGGGCTGACCGGAGCCCTGGCCTGATCCGGACTGGGGCTGACCTGAACCCGTCTGTGGCTGTCCTCCGCCGTTGCCTGAGCCCTGAGGTTGTCGGCCGGGCATGGGCTGACCGGGCTGCGCGCCACCTCCGCCCTGTCCTCCGCCGTTCGACGGTTTTCCGCCCGTTGGGAATTGATCCTGCAACGGGGGATTGGGGGACGTTTCCGGCTGCCGCAAGGGATTATCCATCTCCTGCGGAGGAGGCGTTTCTTCCTTCGGCTGTGCCTTCTTCTTGGCTTCTGGCCGAGGATACTTCTCGGGTTTCGCCTTCTCTTCAGCCGGATATTTGTCGGGCTTAACGGTCTGGCCCTTCGACTTCGGCCCGCTCGTCTTGGCCGTGGCCTCCTGGTTCGACATCCGGCCCCTGGGATTATCCCCCTGGGTCTTGGAAGCGGCGTTCTCGGAGGGTGTCTTCTGGCCGCCTGGACCTTTTTGCATCTCGGCGTTGGGCGGCTGTTGACCCTGTGGTGGCGGAGTCCCCGAGGCTCCGCTCTCGCTCTTGTCGTGCTGGTCGGCTCCCTGCTGGCTCCCGCGCTGAAGGTCCGATTGTTCGTTTTGCGGACCTCGCATGTTGGGCGGGTTCGGGTTCGGCTGATTCGCGTTCTGGGTCCCCGCGTTCGAATCCGACCCCGACCTGTTCGCCTTGTTCGCGTTCGGCGAGGAGGGTGACGACTCCCTCTGGGAAGCCGGGTTGGGGAACTCGGTTTTCGGGTTTCCGGCGTCGCTGTTTTGCTGGGCGCCATTCTCGCGCTGGGATCGCGTGCCCGAGGGCGGATTTCCCGTGGGATTGCCCTTCGCCGACGGATTTCCCGGTTGCTCGTTGCCGGCCTGATCGGTCCGGGGTGTCGAGTCACCGGGCTCTTTCGGACCCATCGGACCCTGCGATGGCTGGGATTCGGAGGGAGGCGTCTGGTTCGGCGAGCCGGCTTGCGGCTGGGTCGCGTTCGGCGGATTCATCCCGCGCTGAGTCTGGTTGGGACTCGTCCGAGGATTTCCCGCATTCGGCTGACTGGGCGTTGGCTGGGTCGGGTTCGACGGGTTGCCCATTCCCGACTGGGGATTGGGTGCGTTGGGCTGAGGCGACTGGCCGTTCTGTCCGCCGTTTGGCTGACCCTGCGTGCCCTGGTTCTGGTTGGGATTTCCCGACTGAGGATTGCCGCCGTTGGACGGAGGCGACTGGTTCCCTGGAGGATTTCCCGGCTGCCTGCCACTCCCTTGACCGGATCGATTCTGGGACTGGCCCGACCCCTGGGTGTTCGGGTTGGTGGCACCTGTCTGTTGACCGCCGCTCCGAGGATCGCCGTTTTGCTGGTTCGAATTCTCACCGGCCGAGCCGGGCTGACCAGGCTGCGGGTTCTGCTGACCTTGTCGCGGAGAAACGCCGCCTTTGGATCCGCTGGAGTTGCCCGACGTCTGCTGGGTCGCCGAACCCCCGGCGTTGGGCTGATTCCCCATTCCCTCCTTCGGATTCACCAGGTTTGGATGGCCGTTCGGACCTTTCTGGGGCTGGGGATTGGACTGGTTGGGCCCACCCTGCTGGGGATTGGCCTGGTTGGGCCCACCCTGCTGAGGATTGGCTTGGTTGGGCCCACCCTGCTGGGGATTGGCCTGGTTGGGCCCACCCTGCTGAGGATTGGCCTGGTTAGGTCCACCCTGCTGGGGATTGGCCTGGTTGGGCCCACCCTGCTGGGGATTAGCCTGATTGGGGCCGCCCTGCTGGGGATTGGCCTGATTGGGGCCGCCCTGCTGAGGATTGGCCTGATTGGGCCCACCTGGTGGGTTCATTCCTCCAGGATTGGCCTGGCTCGGGTTCCCCTGAGGATTCTGCCCGCCGTTGTTGGGATTCGAGGCGTCCTGCGCGTTCGCCCCTGGTGGATTCGCTGCGCCGGGACCGGCCGGGTTGGCCGGATTCGGGGCATTCGGTGGGTTGGGTCCGCGCGGGCCATCGGAATTCTGGGGAGTATTTTGACCCTGCCCGTTGTTTCCAGCCTGACCTGGAGGCATGGCGCCGCCCGGGGCTCCGGCCTGGGGAGGCGACGACTCCGGCGAGTTTCCGGAATTGCCGGCGTTTTGGTTGGGATTGGGATTCGCGTTGCCGACGGTCGGGGCGTCATTCCGGGCGCCAGGCGCCACCTTGTTCTCGGGACTTCCCGGATTCCCGTTGAGGGCCTGGCCCTGATTGTTGCCAGGCGCGCCGGCCGGGTTTCCCGGATTCTGGACGGGGTTCCTTTGTTGATTGGGCCCGTTGTTCCACATACCGCCGGGATTTTGACCCCCGGCCGGTGGATTCCCGTTCGGGTTGGTCTGCTGTCGGGCCGGATCGGGATTCCCGGGCGGGTTGTTCCCACCAGCTCCTTGCTGGCCTTTTTGAGCCTGACGATTGTTGAGAACATTCTGTATCTGGCGGATCTGCTCGGGCGTGAGCTGGTTTTGAGGATTCCCGCCCGGGTTGTTGGGGGCTTCCTTCGGATCCTCGGCGTTCGCTCCCTGATCGGGCTGATCACCTTGCTGACCGCTTCCCTTGCCGCCCTGTCCCCCGTTCGGTTGATCCGACGTCCCCGCGTCCGGCGTGTTCCCCTGGGCGCCCGGCGTGGCGTCGTCCTGGGGAGGGGCTGGGTTCACATCGTTGCCCGGCTGGGGCGGCGGATTCTGCTGCTGAATCTCCTCGCGCTGCTTCGCCTGCTGATTCTCGAACTGCTTCTTCTCCTGAGCCGCGATCGGCTCGCCAACCTCGATGATCTGCTTCGCGGTCTCGAACCGGTTCGAGATCGGCTGCTTGTTATCACGAACCGTCAGCCAGTAGGTGATCCGGTCGCCGGCTCGGGAGTGGAGCTGGGCGAGGTCGAGCGTCTCGGAGGCGCGAAGCTCGTTCCTCGGCGGTTGATTTTCCAGAAAGTCCTTCGAGGTCGGTAGGTCCTTCCCTTGCTGGACGTGCAGGGTCGCTTCCCGGATTCCGTGGTCGTCCGTGCCGGCCATCACCAGGTCGACCTTCACGTTGGCCGGAACCTTCACGGCTGGCTTGTCGGGGAGGATAAACCGAGCCGTCGGCGAGTGGTCCGGAATCGCGATGATGTCGTAATTCACCGGGCTCGGATTGACCTGATTTCCGGTCGTCCGAAAATTGATCCGATACGTCCCCGACTTCATCACCTTGAACTTGCCCGTCAGCCGGGTCTCATCCGCGGGGTCGATCTCCATGCCGACAGGCATCACTTCCTGCGACGAGAAGTTGATCGTCGCGTAGGAGGCCTGAATATTGGTCCGGGCGCGGACGGTCACCTGGGTGCCTTCGATCGCCTCGATCTCGCCTCCCTCGATCTCCTTGCGATCCTCGGTCCCGGTGTACTCGGGGAAATCCAGGTCGTGGAAAACTTCCACGATCGTCGGCGCCGGCTTGACCTCCAGGTGATAACGCTTCGACTCGGCATCGCCGCCGGTGAAGTAATAGTCCTGGCTCTGCTGGATGTTTGTCAGGGTGATCGACCACGGGTCGTACAGATTCTTGCCCGGCGTAAGCTCCTTGGGAGCGAAGAACTTGCCGCCGTCGACGCTGTGATGCAGGACCACCTTCTCGGGCCGAGTTCCCTGGACATTCACCTCGAAGTTGACGTGCTGCCCGGCCACGATCTCGGCAAGTTCGGGGTGCTCATCGCCCGGCTTGATGTTCACAAGCTGGGTGTTCGTCGGGCGGACCACGTCGGCGAGGAAGGCTCGACGGACCGAGTCGTATGGGCTCCTCGGCGAGAAGGCCCAGTAAACAGCAAAAACAACCAGAACTCCCGAGAACGCGTAGATGGCCTGCATCAGCCGATGCTGGTTCACCGCGGCCTCGACGTCGACCTGGGTCAGGTCGTTGACCGCGCGCGACTCGAGCGCGACCAGCACCGCCTTCGGAAGCTGGTCACGCTGACGCTTCAGCTCCAGGTAATTGATCAGGCTGTTCTTGAACGCCGGGTCGGCTTCCTCGATCGTCTTGGCGGCATAGAGGGCGTTGATCCGCCCGATCATCGGCAGGACGAGCCGGATCGCGGCGTACCCCAATGCCACGGCCAGCCCGATCCAGAAAACGATCGAGCGCAGCCAGTACGGCATCCCAAAAATATGGTCAAGGAGCACTTCCAGGAAGAGGACGCCCAGAAACCCCACCAGAAGCGTGAGGCCGGCCGTCATGATGTCCGTGACCTTGATCCGCTTCCGGGTGCGCTGCAACTGATGGTCGATGAACTGCTCGTAGTCCAGCAGCTTACCGACCGGCTGCGCCTGCGTCCCCACCGTCATGACGCATCCTCCTCGCTGGAGCGACCGCCGTTGTCGAGAGTTGGTCCGTCTATTATACGCAGCCAACCCTCGAAAGGCACGACTTCTGTCGTCGGATGCGACCAGGGAATTCGGGGCCAACGCCCCGGTCAGCGCGCGGGGACGCTCGTGCAGGGCGTCTTGCGGTCAATCCGCTTGAGAAGACCGGTAAGGACGCGACCGGGACCGATCTCATAGTAGGTGTCAAATCCGTCCGCGATCATCCGGCGCATCGAGTCTTCCCATCGAACGCCCTGAAGCACCTGGGCCACGAGGGTCCGTCGGATCGCCTGGGGATCGGAATGGGGCTGGGCGTCCACGTTGGAGTAGACGGGAATTCGGGGCGGGTGGATATCGACCTGGGCGAGAGCCTCGGCAAGCTGGTCGTCGGCCGGCTTCATCAGGTCCGAGTGGAACGCGCCGGCGACGGCGAGCGGGACGACCTTCACGGCGCCCAGTTCTGAGGCCACGGCCGGGACGAGTTCAAGAGCGGCCCGGTCGCCGGAGACGACGATGTTGGCCGGGCCGAGGAGGTTGGCCTTCCAGAGCCGCCCAGCGCTCGCGACTCGCTGGCAAAGCTCGTCCACGGCCGGCTCGTCGAGGCCCAGAACGCTGGTCATCCCGCTGGGCGTCGCGACGGCCGCCGCCTGCATTGCCTCACCGCGTCGCCGAACCAGCTTCAGGCCCGATTCGAACTCGATCGCGCCGGCGAACGTGAGCGCTGTGTACTCGCCCAGGCTGAGACCAGCGGCGCCCTCGCAGGCGTCGATCACCTCGGGCTGGGTGGTCTTGAGGCTCTCCAGCGCGGCCAGGCTGGCGACGAAGATCGCCGGCTGGCTGACGTTGGTGGCTTCGAGCGCCTCGGCCGGTCCCTCGATGCAGAGCCTGCGAAGATCGATGCCAAGGATGGCCGAGGCGCGGTCGAAGAGGTCGCGGACGGCCGGAAGTTCCTGATCGAGTTCGCGGCACATCCCCACCGACTGCGCGCCCTGGCCGGGGAACAAAAAGGCAATCCTTGGCATCTTCTTTTTCTCCAGGGAGACTCTCGTGGCTCAATCCTTCGCGGCGGCGGTCTCGGCCGCCGGGGTGCCGGCCAGTTGCTCGACGATCCGGTCGCGCAGGCGGTCGGAGGCCATCGTCCCGGCGACGCGGAGCGCGTTCTTGATCGCCCGGGCGCCCGACGACCCGTGACAGATAATGCAGGCGCCTCGAATGCCGAGCAGCGGGGCGCCGCCGAATTCCTCGTACTCAAACCGAGCCTTGAGCTGCTTCAGCCCGGCCCCAAACTTCTGGCCGGCATCGCCGGGCAGTTCGGGCATCATCCGCAGCAGTTCCGCCTTCAGCTCGGAAAAGAGGAACTCCACGGCCCCCTCGCCGGCCTTGAGCAGCACGTTGCCAACGAAACCGTCGCAAATCACGACCCGCGCGTCGCCGTTGTAGATGTCGCGCCCCTCGACATTACCGTAAAACCGAGCGGCCCAGGGGCTGGCCTGGAACATCTCGCGTGTGGTCCGGGTGAGGTCGGTTCCTTTTTCTTCCTCGGCACCGACGTTCAGCAGGCCAATCTTGGCTCCGGTGACGCCCAGGATCTCCTCGGCGTAGATCGCGCCCATGATCCCGTACTGATAGAGGTCCTCGGCCTTGGCGTTCATGTTGGCGCCGACGTCGATGATGACGATCGGGCCCTTGTGCGACGGGAAGATGGCCGCGATCCCAGGCCGTCGGACGCCGGGGAGGAACATCTTCGCGTTGAACAGCGCCGAGGCCACCATGGCGCCGGTATTTCCGGCCGAGACGACCGCGTGGACATCGCCGGTCGCCATCAGGCCCCAGCACTTCGAGATCGAGTTATCGCGCTTTTTGCGAAGCGCCTCGACCGGCTTCTCCTCCATGCCGACGACCTGACTGGCGTGAACGATCGGCATCCGATCGCGGGGCGCCGAGGGGTTCTTCGACAGCTCGGCCTCGATCTGGGCCTGGTCGCCGACGAGGACGACGGTGAGGTCGGGCAGGTCGATCGCCGCCTCGCAGGCTCCCGCCACGATCGGACCGGGGGCGAAATCCCCCCCCATCGCGTCCAGGGCGACACGCATCGAATAGACTCCCGGCGTTCTCGCTGCATCGGGTGCAGCCGGTATGAATGTTCGGGGGAGGCAAAATGAGAGCGGGATGCCGGAAGACGGGCCTGACTTCCCGCTCCGCATCCCGAGGACCGCGGTCCGCTCCCTCGGTCGGACCTGGATCAACGCCCCTCATGGTAGGAGGGGTCAAGAGGGGCTGTCAAGCGGCCGTCGGACTATCGCCGAGCGGCGCGCGCCGTCCGCTCCGCCCAGGTCCGATCGGCGGCTTTCTTCAGGGTGGCGAGTGGCCGGGAATAGTCGAGGCCGAGGGCGTATCGCCCCCGATTGTAGGCCGTGGCGAAGTGCGCAGCCAGGTCGAGGCCCACGTCGGCGTCGGGCTTCCTGAGCGGGATCGGGATCGTCGGTAGCGGGTCGCGGATCGTCCAGGCATAGACGCTGGCTTCGAGGCGTTCCTCTGCCCGGGAGACGAGGGCGAAGAAGTCGCCGGGCGGAAGCGGCTCCTCCATCGGCAGCCTCTGGCCGCCGAGGAGCAGATCAATCTCGATCAGGTGGAGCTTATGGCGGATGGTCGCCCGCCGCTTCCTCTGGTACTTCGCAAAGCCGTCACCGGTCTTGTTGGTCGGACTGAGCAACTCAATCACGCTGACCGGGGTACGACCCGGCATCCGATGGATCTCGATCCAGACGTTCCGCACCTCCACCTTGCTGCGAGGCAACGGGATCCGTACGGGCTCGATCGTCGCCGAGGCCACCGCGGCCCCCTCCCCGCGACCGGCCGCCGAGCGGCGCCCCCGTCGGGCGACGAGCACATCTGGGATCGTCTCCTTGTGCTCCGACTGCGCCCGATCCACCAAATCGATATGAGCCGCGAGCGTCGCCAGATAGTTCGAGGGTAATCTTACGTTTAACGATTCACAACAGCATGCGAGCGTCATCAAATGGAAACCTTCCCAGAGCCCCTGGGCCTCGATGTAGGGATCCACGCCGGGGAACGGGCTGGACATCGGCTCCTCCTCCCTCGAAACCGTCGCTCTTTTCGGCCTCAGGCGCACTCGGCCCGAGAGCGCTGGCCCCGGCGTCGGACGGGACCCAGCTCGACGCGCGAGAGTGCCTCGGGAACCAGGTGCGTGCGTGCCGCCTTGCGGACCTCGGCCGCCGTCACCGCGGCGATCCGGTCGGGCCAGGAGAGCGGCTCGTCGAGCGGGCGTCCGTAGCGCTCCAGCTCCCAGAGCCGCTCGGCCCGCTGCTCGACCCCCTGATAATCGAAGACCCAGGCGCCGGCCAGGTATCGGCGGGCCCGCTCGACCTCCTCGTCCGAGAACCCTCCCGCCCGCATCGCCCGGACCTGTTCCGTGACCGTGGCGACAACGCGATCGGCGTCCTCGGGGTTGGTCGCGGCGTAGACGCGGAACATCCCGGGGACGATGTCGGCCGTCTCGGTGAACCCGCCCCCAATCGCGTAGACCAGCCCCATCTCCTCGCGGACGATCCGGCCGAGCCGGTCGCTGACGCCCGGTCCGCTTCCGAAGATGTGGTCGAGGATCAGCAGGGCGTCGTAATCGGGATGGTTGCGCTCGATGCCGAGGTGGCCGATCAGCAGGTGGACCTGGTCCCCCGGGTGCGGGATCCGGCGGACCTTCGCACGTCCCAGCGGCGGGACTGGTGGCAGCGGCGGCCGTCGGGTCGCCCCACGCGGCCAGGCACCAAACGCCGAGCGCACCAGACGCTCCAGCCGTCGAGCGTCGAAATCTCCGGCGATCGCCAGGTGCGTCCCCTCGGGGACGAAATGGCGGCGGTGATGTTCCAGGATCTCCTCGCGATTGATCCGGATCAAATCCCGAACCGACCCACGCGGGTCGCGCCCCATCGGATGGGCACCATAGATCAGCCCCCGAAACGCCGTTTCCGCGCGAAACGCCGGATCGTCGAGATCACCGCGCAGTTCCGAGGCCATTCGGTGAGCAATCCGGCCGACTGCCTCTTCGGGGAAAACCGGCCGGATCATCAGGTCCGCCAGCAGGTCGATCGCCATCGCGAGATCCTCGGCACAGACCCGGATCGAGGGACCGGTCGCCCAGACGTCCATGGAGCCCCCGACGTCCTCGATGGCCCTCGCGATCGCATCGGCGTCTCGGTTGGCTGTCCCTTCCTCCAGGAGTCGGGCCGTCAGGCTGGCCAGGCCAGGCCGGGACTCGCGCAGGAGGCCCGCGTCGGTGTGCAGCTCGAGCGAGACAACCCCCGTTCCGGCCCTCCGCTCGAAGACCAGTCGGAAGCCGTTGGGAAGCTCCATCCGCCTCGGGCGATAGTCCGAAAGCCGCGAGATCCCACCCGAGATCGCCGGAATCGCCGGCGCCGAGACGACCGAGGGCGCCTCGGCGGCCTTCGATCTCCGGACGACCGCCCGGCGACGGCCCGGCCGGGCCGCCTCGGCGGCCGACTCCTCATTCGGCTCCTCGATCTCGGGCATGCAGGCCCAGCCGCAGGTCAGCCCACGCTCGACCAGGTACATCCCCGCGACCCGCCGGACGTCCTGCGCCGTCACCGCCATCGCCGCCCGAAGCTCGTCGAGGATCGTCCGCCAACCTCCCTGGAGCGCCGCCAGCCCGAGCGCCGAGGCCAGCTCGGCGGGCTGGTCGCGCTCCCATCGCCAGGCGGCTTCCATCCCCCTGCGCGACCGGGCCATCTCCTCGGCGGTCGGCCCCGATTCGGCCAGACGAGCGATCTCGGCCAGGATCCGGCGCTCGATCTTTGATCGATCCGCCTCGGGATCGGCCTCAAGCTGGATCAGGAACCGACCACCCTGCCGCATCGCGTAATGGGCCGCCTCCACGGCGACGGCCATCCCCGAGGATTCCACCAGCCCCTCCCAGAGTCGCGACTGTCGGCCGCTCGCGAGGACGTCCGAGACGATGTCCAGCGGCGCCGCGTCGGCATGGCCCCTCGGGACGGTCCGCCATCCGAGCAATCCCCGGGGAACGGTCTCCAGCTCGGCGACGAAGAAATCGCGACGGCCGGCCTGCCGGGGCTCGAGGATCGCCGGAGGTTCCCGAGGCTCGGCTCCCGGCGCGATCGAGCCGAAAACCGCCTCGATCCGGTCGAACGCCCGCGACGGTTCGACATCGCCGACCACCACCAGCACCGCCCCGTCGGGCCGATAATGCCGGCGGTAGAAGGCGGTCAACTCGTCCACGCCGATCCGCTCCATCTCGTCCGGCCAGCCCAGAGTCGGGTTCCGGTAGGGATGCCGCAGGTAGGTCATCGCCGCGTGCGTCTCGTCGAGCCGACCGATCGGCGAGTCGAGGTCGCGCGCGCGCTCCTCGGCGATCACCCCGCGCTCCAGTTCGACCTCGCGCGCGTCGAACCGCGCCCGGGTCATCCGGTCGGCCTCGATCGCCAGGGCCAGCTCCCAGCGATCCGAGGGAAACGTGAACCAGTAATGCGTCCGATCCTCCGACGTTTCGGCGTTGCACGAACCGGCCGCCGCCGCGACCAACCGGTCGATCTGCCCCTTTGGATACTGCTCCGTCCCCTTGAAGAGCATGTGCTCGACGAAATGCGCCAGGCCCGAGAGTCCAGGAGGCTCGTCAAACGACCCAACCGGATAATTCAGATCCACCACGACCATCGGCGTCCCGCGCCTGCGGAGGATCAGGACTTCCAGACCATTCGAGAGCCGGCACTCCTGTACCGGCAAGTCAGCCTCTGGGCCATGCGAGAGCCCGGGCTTCGATGGGTGTGTCATGGGGAACCCTCGATGGGTATCGGAGTCGGCGGGCCGATCGGGCCGCAACCCTCCGGCTGGGCGAGATCCCGGTTGACATTATATCACGGCGGATTCTTCAACGAACGTCCACCCCCGAAGAGCCACTCAGCCAGCCCCTTTCGTGATGCCCAATCCCACCTCCCATCCTGAACCTGGTGTACGTTGGTCGATTTTCGAAGGTTGCCCTTGACCGGGAGCGGCGAAGGCGGAGAATATCTACCGGCCCGAGATGGCCCGCGACGGCGGGGGTCCGGGTGAGCCGGGGGGGACCCGTGCAATGGGAGCTTGCGAACCTGGTCAGGGCGGGAACGCAGCAGCCATAAGCATCACTCTCATGTGCGCGGGAGAACCTCCCCGGCTCATCCAGGCCCCCGCCAGCGGCGGCCATCGATCGATCACCGATCACCCAGCCGGGTTCCTGGCATCCCCTCTCCTTCGGCACGATGGAGCGCGCCCGAGTGCCCTCACGCCCCGGCTCAAACCAGGGTTCCCGTCCGATGGATCCCCAGGCCGGGGCCATCCTCGACGAGGTTCCCATGCGCCGAGAGGGTGAGCCCTACACCGTTGTCGCTCGACGCTACCGACCTCAGAAGTTCGAGGACGTCGTCGGCCAGGACCACATCGTTCAGGCCCTCCGCAACGCGATCCGGATGAATCGGATCGCTCAGGCTTACCTCTTCTGCGGAACCCGAGGCGTCGGCAAAACGACAATGGCCCGGATTTTCGCCAAGTGCCTCAATTGCGTGAAAGGCCCAACCGACCAACCCTGCCAGGTCTGCGATATTTGCCAGGCCATCGCCGCTGGTCAGGATGTGGACGTCATCGAGATCGACGGGGCGAGCAACAACGGCGTCGAGCAGGTTCGCGAGCTTCGACAGAACGCGGGCCTCCGGCCGAGCCGGGCCCGGTTCAAGGTGTACTACATCGACGAGGTCCACATGCTCTCCACCGGGGCTTTCAACGCCCTGTTGAAGACGCTGGAGGAGCCGCCCCCGCACGTCAAGTTCTTCTTCGCGACCACCGAGGCCAACAAGATCCCCGATACAGTGCTCTCGCGATGCCAGCGATACGACCTGGCCGGGATCAGTCCGCAACTGATCGCCAGAACCCTGGGCGAGATTTGCGAGCAAGAGAAGGTCGCGGCCGACACCGACGCCTTGCAGGTCGTGGCGCGTCGGGCGGCCGGTTCGCTCCGCGACGCTGAGTCGCTCCTCGATCGACTTCTGGCTTCCGGAAGTCCCCGGCTCACCGTCGAGGTCGTGCAGGCCGCTCTCGGAACGGCCAGTGACGATCGCCTGCTCTCCATGCTCGAAGCCCTCGCCGATCGAGACGCCGCCATCGCTCTGAAACTCCTCAACGAGGCCGCCGAGCAGGGCGTCCAGCCAACCGAGGTCCTCGGCGGACTCCTCGATTTCCTCCGAGACGCGATGGTCCTGGCCCTCGGTGCTGATTCCCTCCTCCTCGCCGTGACGCCCCGACAGAAACCCCGGCTCCAGAAGCTGATCGAGCGCCTCCCCATCGACGCCATCCTCGCCGCGCTTCAGATCGTCGATCAACATCGAAGCCGCCTTCGAGGAAGTCTGCACGGCCGACTGCTCGTTGAAATGGCTCTCGTGCGCCTGGCGCGGCTGGAAGACTTCGAAACCCTGGATGCTGTCCTCCATCAACTGGCCTCCATCGAGGATGGAACGCCGGTTTCACGTCGTCCGGAATCCGACTCCGCAAAAAAAAAAGGCAACAGGGCTGAAATAGAGGGCGAGAGATCGACGGCCAGCGAGAGGTCGGTCTCCGCTTCCGGGAATCCAACCGGTTCTTCGGCCGTTGAGACTTCGTCCGAGAGTGCCGGAAGCAACGGGCCAGCCCGCGCGGGCGTTGACCCGAAAGCCACGGAGCCCGACGGTCAGCCGGCGGGGGACCTCGACCTCGAATCGATCCGGAAACACTGGCCCCAGGCCGTCGCCAGGCTCCCGCTCAAGTTCCACTGGCGGATCTCGCAGGTCGAGCCGGTGGAGCTTGCCGGGCCAGACCTCCTGTTCGTGAGCCCCCGCCCCGGGTACACTGGAGCTGAGTCGGTCTTCTCGGCGGAGACCTCCGAGGCACTCGCCAGCGTCTTGCAACGCTGGTCGCGACGGCCGATCCAGGTCCGATTCCGGGCCTCGGGTTCCGGAGAGGGCTCGGCGAAGCTCGTCGAGGACGAGCCGCGTCGGGCGGATGCGATCACATCGGATCCCCTGGTGCAGAAGGTCATCGAGCTCTTCGAGGCCCGGCCGGTCCAGGTGGACTACGAGGGACCAGAAGACCCGGCCTCGGCATGACCACCCCCTCCGATTCGCGTCGGAAAGGCCAGGGGGGGGTGAATGATCCTGTTTTCCCGCGGAGGCGAGCCGGTCGTGTTTAACAAACTGGGAATGCTCGGGGACCTGATGGGCCACGCCGGCAAGCTTCGAGAGGTCTTCGACAAGACCGTCGAGTCGCTCGGCCGAGTCGAGGTTGAGGGCGAGGCCGGTGGCGGTTCGGTGAAGGCCATCGTCAACGGCCGGATGGAGGTCGTCTCCGTTCGGATCGATCCCGCGATGCTCGGCGGAGATGTCGAGTTGCTGGAAGAGATGGTGGCCGCCGCGGTGAACGCGGGGATGGTCAAGGCGCGCGAGTCGGCGGCCCGCTCGCTCTCCGGGATGGCCGGCGGGCTCCCGATGGGGCTTTTCCCCGGCTTCGGCGGACCTGGTGCCCCGCCCACAGACTCGGGAGGCCGTTGACGATGGCCTCCGCCGGCTACAGTGCCGTCGTCGACCGGCTGATGTCCGCGCTCGGTCGGCTCCCAGGGATCGGCGCCCGTTCCTCGGAGCGGTTGGCCCACCACCTTTTGAAGTGCCCGCCGGAGGAGGCGATCGAGCTTGCCGACGCCATCCGATCAGCCCGCGACCGAATCCGCCACTGCCAGGTCTGCTTCCATCTGACCGAGACCGATGAGCCGCTTTGCTCCATCTGCCGCGACCCCCGCCGCGACCCCTCGACGGTCTGCGTCGTCGAGCAGTCACGCGACCTGATCGCCATGGAAAAGGCCGCAACTTTCCAGGGCGTCTACCATGTCCTCCTCGGGCGCCTTGCCCCACTCTCCGGGATCGGTCCCGAGCAATTGACCATCGATGCCCTCGCCGCCCGGGTCCAGAGCGGCACGATCCGCGAACTGATCATGGCGACCAACCCCAACCTCGAAGGCGACGGGACCGCCCTCCTGGTCGCCAATCGACTCGGCGATTCCGGGGTCAAGATTACCCGCCTCGCCCGCGGCCTCGCGACCGGCAGCACCCTGGAGTTCGCCAACCGCGACATGCTGGCCGACGCCTTCTCGGGCCGACATCCCCTCTGATCGCGGGCTCTCCAGACCCGCCTGCTCATCGATCCTCGGAACATTCTTTCCCGCGCGAGGTGGCCCTTCGGCATCATCTCCACGGTTCGGACTTGGGATCGGAAGAGGATCGTGGCATAATAGTTGCTGGAGAACGAGGGTGAAAATTGAGGCGAACCGGGTATCGTCGATGCCCTCGCGGCTCTCCACTCCTCGAGCTTCCTGGCTCGTCCTGGAACGGAACAGAGGATAATGCGGCTCGATACCTCCCAACAGATGCGGACCGAGATGCGCCTCCGAATGGCGCCTCGGATGATTCAGTCAATGGAGATCCTGCAGCTTCCGATCATGGCGTTGCAGGAGCGGATCGAGCAGGAGTTGAGCGAAAACCCTGTCCTGGAGCTTCGAGAATCCGGTCCGGCTGAAACCGAGGGCGAGGAGACCGCGCCCGAGCCCGTGCAGGTCGAGGCCGACGGCGAGCCGAACGAGTTCGATAGCCTGATCAATCTCGACGAAAACTGGAGCGAGATCTACGACGAGGGGCCCCGTCGCAGCCGGGCCGCCCTGGTCGAGGATTCCGATCGCAAGCAGGACGCGATGCAAAACATGGCATCGCGTCCTCGATCGTTTCACGACGATCTGATCGACCAGCTCAGCTTCTTCGATTGTGATCCCAAGGTTCGGGCGCTCGCCGAATACATCATTTACAACCTCGATGACCGGGGCTATTTCCGGCTCCCGCTCCAGGATGTCGTTCGCGATCTCAACGGCTCGGTCACCCTGGAAGACGCCGAGGAGGCCCTCCACCTGGTCCAGCGGCTGGACCCGCCTGGGGTCGGGGCTCGCGACCTTCGCGAATGCCTGCTCCTCCAGTTGACGCCCGAGATGCCCTGCTACGACGTGCTCCACACGCTGATTTCGCAGCACCTCGACGACCTGGAACACAATCGCCTGCCATCGATCGAGAAAAAAACCGGCATCCCCATCGAGAAGATCAAGGAAGCGATCGAGCATCTCAGGCGACTGAATTTCCGACCGGGAGCCTCGTTCGTCACCGACAACGCGCAGTATGTCGTCCCGGATCTCGCCGTGGAACACGACGACCACGGCGGCTACGAGGTTCGGCTCGTCGACGAGAACACGCCGCTGCTCTCCATCTCCCGCTCTTACCAGAAGATGCTCCGGAACAAGCAGACGGATCCCAAGACCCGCGAGTACATTCAGAAGCGGATCCAGTCGGCGCGATGGCTGATCGAGTCGATTGAGCAGCGCCGGAATACCCTTCTCAAGGTCGCCCGGGCGATCATCGACCACCAGAAGGAATTCCTCGACAAGGGGCCCGAGTGGATCGAGCCGCTCAAGATGCAGCAGATCGCCGATCGCGTCGGCGTCCACGTCACGACCGTCAGCCGGGCCGTCGACGATAAGTGGGTGCAGACCCCCCGGGGAATCTTCCCCCTGAAGCGATTCTTCGGCGGCGGCACGACGACCGCCGACGGCGAGGAAATCGCCTGGGACACCATCAAGCAGAAACTCCTGGAGATCATCGCCAGGGAAGACAAGCAAAATCCCCTCTCCGACGAGGAGATCGTCGAGGAGATGGGCCGGCAAGGGCTCAAGGTCGCGCGTCGGACGGTGACGAAATACCGCCAGAACCTGCTGATCCCATCCAGCCGCCAGCGCCGGCAATTCTGAAGGAGTTCCCCGAAGAACCGCCGTCGCGCCCCGGCTGGTGAGGCGCGACGCGATCGAGGGCTCCTCACCAACCCCTGGCCACCTCGGGTTCCTCGAAAAACCCGAGTGGCCCCGCCTCGCCTCGCCCCGGGAAAGAATCAGGCGGTCGCCGTGGTGGCGCGAGAGGCCGCGTTCGCGGTCGGCGGCGGCGAGAGCACCGGCGCGGCCCGCAACTCACCGACCGGTTCCTTCTCGATCTCAATGATCGGCTTGGCACCGATGAGGCGGCTCATCGCCCCATCGTAGCCAAGGAACCGGATCACCTCCAGGATCGCGGCCACCTCGGTGGCCCCAATCTTCTGCGTGAGATTCAAAACCTTGCGTTCGTCGGGCGACATCAGGTCGCCCGACTGGTTGGCGTCCATATCAAGCGAGTCGTCGGCCAGGAAGTCGAGCGAGACATTCACGGCCCTCGCGAGCCGGAACGCATTGTCGAGACCAGGCCGGGATTTTCCCTGGAGGATCCGGGAGATTTCCGAATCACTCACCTGCGAGAGCTTCGCCAGCTTTTGCCCGTTCAGGCTATGGCGCGCCATCAGGATCTGGAGTTTTTCTTTGAGTCTCATGTTGCAACCATACGACGCATTCCCGGTTCAGGGAACGGCCGCCCCAGGAATCCCGAAAGAATTTCCCAAGATTGTTGATTCGTCGCCGCTTGTGCAAGAAGGCCCCGACCGCGAGAGAGGGCCGCTCGGGACGCGTCATCGCCGCCTCACGCGGGTAATCATAATGGATCAATGGCGAAGTTCAATTCAAAAATCTGCAAAAGACGCAACTTGGGGTGCGGTCTTGCGATCTCGAAGGAGTGACGGGCCCGGGAATTCCTGGCGGGATCGGAGTCACGAGGTGCGTCGGACGACGTACTGGGCGAGAATTCGGAGGATGGAACGAGCCTCGGAATCGGGAAGGACGTCGAGGGCGTCGAGGGCCTGCTTCACGTGGAGCTTCGCCCTTTGCCAGGCGCGGTCGATGGCGCCGGTGCGTTCGAGGTGGGGGCGGATCAGGCGGCGGTGATCGGCGTGCGCCTCCTCGAGGAGGCGTCGGATCTCGGCGGCGACGTCGGGTTCGACCATCCGGAGCAGGTAGATCATCGGTAGGGTGAGCTTCTGTTTTTCAAGGTCCGTGCCGAGGCTCTTGCCGGTCACCCGCTCCTCGCCCCAGATGTCAAGGACGTCATCGGCGATCTGAAACGCGATCCCGAGTTCGCGACCGTAACGGTCCATCGCGGCGACGGTCTCCTCCGAGGCCCCGGCATACGAGGCACCCAGTCGGCAGCTTACCGCGGTCAGCTCGCCGGTCTTCCCCTCGATGATCGCGAAATACGAGGCCTCGTCGAGGTCCAGATTCCCCCGGTGGTGGACCTGCTGCATTTCTCCCTCACAGACCCGGTTCGTCGCCTCCCCGATCCATCGGCAGGCGAGGGTGGAGTCGAGCGAGGCGGCCAGGTGGAAGGCATGTGTGAACAGATAATCGCCCAGCAGAACGGCCGTCTCGTTCCCCCACTCGGCGTTCACCGTCGCGGCGTGCCGGCGAACCATCGCCTCGTCGAGGATGTCGTCGTGAACGAGTGTGGCTGTGTGGATCATCTCCACGACCGCCGCGAGTACTCGGTGCGCGGGCGTGACCGAACCGCAGGCGCTGGCCGTCAGCAGGACGAGTGCCGGCCGCAACCGTTTCCCCTGAAAGTCGGCGCAGTGGTCAACGAGGTGTTGCACGAATGGGAAACGACTCGCCAGCTCTTCCTGAAAGATCCGCTCGGCGTCGGCCAGTTCGGTTGCGATCGGGGCATACAGGTCGCCCAGCGCCAGCGTGGGCCGACCCTGGCCCTCGTCCGTTTTGATCCGCGTGCCCGTCGCCATCCCAGATCCCCCGTTCAGCTCGCCTCGGGTGCCGGAACCACGGCGGCGGACCTCCGATAGGTTCCGCGACGCCCTCCGGTCTTTTCCTCGAGTCGAACTTCCTCAATGACCATCTCGCGGTCGACCGCCTTGCACATATCGTAGACGGTCAGGCAGGCCGTCGTCACGGCGACCAGGGCCTCCATCTCGACGCCCGTCCTGCCGACCGTTTTTACCACGGCCTCCACGCGGACGCGATCCGGGTCCTCGGTCCAGAGCGACAACTCGACGCCATCCAGTCCTAGCGGGTGGCAGAGCGGGATCAACTCTCCCGTCCGCTTCGCCGCCATGATCCCCGCCAGTCGCGAAACCTCCAGGACATCCCCCTTGGCAAGCCCTCGATCCCGCAACAGCGCCAGCGTCGTCGGACTCATCCGAACCCATCCGCTCGCCCGGGCCGTCCGAAGCGCCGATTCCTTCCCGGAAACATCGACCATCCGGCTGGCACCCGCTTCGTCGAAATGCGAGAGCTGACCCATCCATCCTACCCCGTTCGCCATCACAACGGCCGCGGAGACCTCCCGCCGGGAATTTCGTTCAATTCCGTCTGAACGTATTCTACGAATCGTCCGCCGAGAGGCTAGAGGGAAGCGGATGAATCGTCCGGGTGACTGGCCGGAGCGGGCGGGGGGCGTCTCGATTCTGGCGGGATTCTTCGACGCTCCGGAGGCGCGGAACTTCGGGGAAAATACCAGAGTTCGGCGAGAACGACGCCCTGGAGGCGTCGGGTTGCGACGAGTCGGCCGCCATCGGCCCGGAGTCGTTCGGTCCAGCCGGCGGGCCAGTACGCCGAACGTCGGGAGAGGACGACCCAGGTCGCGGTCGCGGCACCTTCCTGGTCCTTGAGGATCACGCCTCGTCGGGCGAGTCCTCGGTGGAAGCCGGTGGTCAGCGTGCCCTGGCCGGGATAGAGCGTCGGCACGAGTGCGGCGGTGGCGTCGGGCTCGGCCCGGGTGGCCAGGTCGTCGAGCAGGACGCGATCGACGGCATCGCCCCAGTACGTAACTTCCAGTCCCATCCGCTCCGCGCCGGGGAGCCAGGCGACCAGGCCGTTGTAATAGCTCAGACCGAAGGGGAACGTCAGAACCACCGCGAAAATCTGGGCCGCGAGCACCGCGAACAGACCCATCCGGGCGGAGCGCCGCGTCGTCGGGCGATCGTAAAGCCCGCCGAATCCCAGACCGATCAGCATCGCCCAGGCCGGAAAGACCAGCAGAAACAGCCGCTCGCCGTCGTACACCGGAACCCGGGTGCTGAAAAGCACCAGGAAAAATGCGATCGAGCCGGCGAGGAGCATGGGGAGGGGATCGCGATTCCGAAGCCTCCAGCCGCGGACCAGCCCAAGAAGCCCGAAGACGTGCAGCCCAATCGGGACGGTCGTGACGAAGTAGAACCAGGGATAGTGCCAGGGAACATCGCGATCCGCGTAAACCTGGCCGAAATACTGGACGAGAATCGTCGACCGTTCGACACCCGTACCCCAGTAGGCCAGCAGCCTCGACCAGGGGTGATACCAGAGCCACGGCCATCCGGCCCAGAAAAGGAGGCATCCGACGGATCCCCAGGCGGCCATCGCGGGGATGGCTCGTCGGATCGGCAGGCGGACGAGCGCCAGGACGCCGAGGATCGGGAGCAGGAACCAGGCGTGAATCTTGGTCAGCAGCGCCAGAGCCCAGGCGAGCCCGGCACCCGACATCGCAGCAACCGGCCTCGACGAGCGGAGGGCTCGTTCTCCGGCGAGCAGCGCGGCCGTCCATGTGAAGGCCAGGAACGTATCCAGGGCGCCGAGATGCGCGTGCGCGAAGACCCTCGGCATGGCAACCAGGGCGAAGGCGGCCGAGAGTCCGGCGGCTTTCCCCCATCGACCGATCGCCACGAACGCGATCAGTCCCGCCATCGCACCGAAGGTGATCGCCGGAGCGATCCGACCGGCGAGAACGTACGAATCGGTCGGGTCGGGCCCCTTCACCAGCGTCTCGAACGGCTGGCCAAGCTCCGAGGCGATCCCGAGCAGCCATCGACCGAGCGGTGGGTGTTCGGCGTTGTCGCGGAAGACCTGATCGACGACCTCGGGCGTCAGAAACCGCCATCCCTGTTCGAAGAGAGTCTGAACGTACTTCCGGCCGGGCCGAACGTCGAGCGGCTCGTCGACGGTCAGGCCGGGGCCGTCCAGAGTCAGAAGAACGGCCAGTCCGACAATCGTTCCCGAGGCGATGGCCCAGCGAAGCCGACGATAACGGGAAAAACTCCCGGGGACCTCGGCGCGGCCCCGATCCAGTTGCGTTCCCGTTGACACTCGTCGTCTCCCGTCGGATGCTCCGGGCGCCCGAAGATGAGCGGCCCGCTCCCCCGAGATCATAATAAGGGGGATCGTCGAACGTCGAGCCGGCTCGCAGCCCCTCCATCGATATCGAAGAGTCCTGGGGCTGGATCACGATCCCAGGTTCTGATACGATCGATCAGGAAGCAGGGGCGTGCGCCGGGAATGGCGTCCGGACGATTCCCCGGCCCAGGGAGGTTGATGCGTCGCGATGACCGAGCCGAGCGTGAATCTGCGCAACCCCGCCCTCGCGGCGTTGCTGGCCTGGTTGATTCCAGGGGCGGGCCATATCTATCAGGGGCGGATCGGCAAGGGAATTCTCTACGCGATCTGCATCCTCGGGCTGTTTTTCATCGGCCTGATCATGGGGGAGGGGAAGATCGTTTACTGGAGATGGGTGAACCCGCTCCAGAACCCGGAGAAGTTCCCGCTCTACTATCTCGGGCAGTTCTTCGTTGGCCTTCCCTCGCTTCCCGCGCTGGTGCAGAGTCTTCTGGAGCGATACGGGCATGGCCCGATCCTCGGGGGATTCATGGCCGAGCCCTCTCAGAACACGCTCAATGCCCTTCAGAATCGGCTCGGCAAGCTCGTCGAGATCGGATCGATTTATACCTGCGTCGCCGGTCTGCTCAACATTCTGGCGATCTACGACGCCTTCGACGGCCCCGCCTACCACGACGAGACATCTCCCGAAGCCCAGGCGGTTCCCGCCAGTGCCGGGGGCATCCCGGCGGGAGGCTCGGTATGAATCCCTCGGCCTCGGTGGAAGTTTACTGGCTGATCCTGCCGCTGGTGATCGCGATCAGCCTGGTCTATTCCGCCTCGCGCCACGAATCGTGGCGGCGGATCTGGTGGCATTCGGCCCGCCTCTGCGTCTGGATCATGGGCCTGCTGATGATGGCCACCGCGATCCTTTTGCTCATCAACACCCAGGTCTGACCGCAGCCTGGGGGATCTCCTCGCCCGGTCTCAGCCGACCAGGGAACAGCCTTCGATTTCCCCTCGCGAAGGCGGTAGGCTCGATCGGCCTCCCGACCCTGGAAGGGTTCGACACGGCCCGCCGGCCATCGGACCAAGACTTCCTCAATCCGGGTCGCCTCATATCTTCCAGCAGGCCCTTTCGCGCGCCGAGATGAAAGCGAACCATTCGTTGGAGCGCAGGAGAATTCGACGCGCGGGCGTCGCGGGGAGGAAACGCTATATCCGTAAGTCCCGAGTCCATCCGTGATTTGGGGAATCGTCGCCGAGCCGGGTCGGAGCCTGATAGAATGGGGACGTTGTTTCGACTCCGACTCGCGAGGAGAAGCCTGATGCGGCTGGCATTCAGCGACGAGGGGCCGGGCCCGGTTGTGGTCCTGCTCCACGGTTTCCCGATCGGCCGGATGATGTGGAAGGATCAATTCTCCGCGATTGGAGCGATGTATCGGGTGATTGCGCCCGACCTGCTTGGCCACGGTGATTCGCCGGCTCCTGACGGCCAGTATTCGATCGACGGGATGGCCGACGACGTGATCGAGCTGCTCGACACTCTGGGGCTGGCCGAGCCGGTGGTGGTTGGCGGCCTCTCGATGGGTGGATATGTGGCTCTCTCGATGATCGCCCGGTATCCGGAGCGTGTCCGGGCGCTGATGCTGATGGACACGCGAGCGGCGGCCGACACGCCCGAGGCCGCGGCGAAGCGCGGAGAGCTGGCCGAGCTGGTCGCGCGGGCCGGAGATCCGGGACCGGCGATCCAGGTGATGCTTCCTCGATTCTTCGCGAAATCCACCGAGGAATTTCGGCCTGACCTGGTCGTCGGAATGCGACGAATGATGGAACGAAACTCCGCCCGAGGGGTGGTCGGCACGCTCCATGCGCTGGCGAGCCGGCCCGATCGAAGGGAGTTCCTGGGATCGATCCGGGTCCCGACGCTGGTGCTGGTGGGCGAGCACGACGCGATCACGCCCCCCGAGGATTCCATGGCGATGGCCGACGCCATCCCGGGCGCCCGACTCGAGGTGATCCCGGCGGCCGGGCATCTGGCTCCTTATGAAAACCCGACGGTGGCCAACGGCGTGATCCTGCGGTTTCTCGAAGAACTCGAACCCTGACGATCGGTGGTCGGGGGTCGCGATCCGGCGCCGTCCCGCGCGGGGACCGGATCGAGCCTTGTGGCGGTTTGGCAGGGCGATGGGGAGAGCGCGGAGCCCCATCGTGGGGACACCATCCGGACATGAGCGCCTCATCGGGTGCCTCGCTGGTCGCCACGGCGGCGCAGCTTCAATCGCTGGTCGATCATCTCCGGTCCACGGGGCGGTTCGCCTTCGACACCGAGTTTGTTTCGGAGGATACCTTCGAGCCGGTCCTCTGCCTGGTTCAGGTCGCGACTCGTGATCGCCTGGCGCTGATCGACCCGCTCGCGGTGCGCGATCTCTCGGCGTTCTGGGATGTGGTCTGCGACCCCGGGCTCGACGTGGTGATGCACGCCGCGGGCGAGGACCTGCGGATCTGCCAGATCCGGACGGGTCGGCTACCCGAGCGGGTCTTCGACGTCCAGTTGGCGGCCGGTCTGGCCGGGTACAGCTACCCGCTCTCGCTCGGAAACCTGGTCGGCCAGGTGCTCGGTGTCTCGCTCGCGGGCGGCGAGACCCGGACCGACTGGCGGAAGCGCCCCCTCACGGCCGCCCAGGTCGATTACGCGCTCGATGACGTCCGCCACCTGCTCGACCTCGCCGACTTCTTCGCCGAGGCCCTGACCAACCTCGGCCGGATCGAATGGGTGGAGCAGGAATTGCGCGACTTCATCGGTGAGATCGCGAGCCGGGCCGACGACGAGCGGTGGCGGCGATTGCCCGGTTTGAACCAGCTCGGGCGAAGAGGTCTCGAAATGGCGCGCCGGCTCTCGCTCTGGCGCGAGGACGAGGCCCGACGACAGAACCGTCCGCTCCGCCAGGTGATGCGTGACGACCTTCTCGTCGCGATCGCCAAACGACAGCCCAGCAACCGCAAGGGCCTGGAAGCACTCCGTGATTTCAACCGTCCCGGCCTGATGAACCGGGCCGACGAAATCCTCGACGCGCTCGACGAGGCGCGGTCCGTCCCCGACGACCACCTGCCCGACCTCTCCGCTCGGTTCGAGGAGCCGCCAGGTCTTTCGACCGTCTCCAACCTGCTCTCCGCCGCGATGGCCCAGTGCTGCGCTCAGCACCGAATCGCCGGATCGCTCGTGGCGACCGTCTCCGACCTCAAGTACCTGATCCGCTGGCACCTCGACGGCCAACCCGACAACCGTCTCCCGCAACTGCTTCAGGGCTGGCGAGCCGAGCTTTTCGGCAAGGTTCTGCTCGATGTCCTCAATGGTCGTGTCGCGCTCCGGGTCTCCAACCCCGGAAGCGAGTTCCCGGTCACGCTTGAGCCGGTCGGCGGTGAGGCCGATTGATTTCCACGGAGACAAATCCTTGAATCGGATCATAAGCTGCTTCACCAACTGTTATGGCCCGTCGGGCGTTCGGGCGGCCGTCGAGCGGATTCGGTCGGCCGGAATCGGCCACCTGGAGCTCGCCCTTCGCGGGCACAACTTCGGCGGCCTGGTGATCCCCGAGTCGGCCGTCATTACCGAAAAGGCCGACGACGCGACGGTCGAGGAGTTCCTGGCGCTCCTCCATCGCCACGAGGTCGCGATCAGCGGCTGCAACGTCGGCGGGGCGGATATCCGAACGATCGAAGGGGTCGAGCTCACCGAGCGCAGGATTCGATTCGCGGCGCGATGGTTCCGGGTCTCGGTCTGCGTGACCGGTGCGGGCCAGCCATCGGACGCGGCCGAGAGAGCGACGGTGATCCAGCATCTCCGGCGACTGGGAGATACGGCGGCAAGCTCCGGGGTCACGCTGGCGCTCGAGACCCACAAGGGACCGACTCAAAATGCCTCGGCGATGCTCGCGCTGATGGACGAGGTCGATCATCCGAACGTCCGGCTCAATTTCGACACCGGGAACATCGCCTACTACAACCAGGGCGTCGATCCCTGCAACGAACTGGAGCGCGTGAAGCACCTGGTCCGGAACGTCCACCTGAAGGACAACCGGGGCGGCTTCGAGGACTGGTACTTCCCCGCGGTCGGCGAGGCGGGCGGCGTCGATTTCGTCCGGGTCCGTGAGATTCTCGATGGAGTGGGCTTCTCAGGGCCGTTCACGATCGAGATCGAGGGGATCGGCGGCGAGCCCGAGCCGGGACTCGAGGCCCGCCACGATCGGGTCGCGCGGAGCGTCGAGCATCTCCGGGCGTGCGGGTATTTCGATCCGTTATGACCATCCTGAGACCGACGTCACTTGCCGAGACGTGAGGAAGGATACCAGGGCGTTTCAAAAACGGGAGCGGATGGGAATCGAACCCACCTGGGACCTGTCTCCAGGCCCCACAACGGTTTTGAAGACCGTGCCGGGCACCAGCCGCGGAAACGCTCCCCGAGATTTCAGGGCTCCTTCACCTCGCCGAGCCGGATCGTTTCGATCCCGGATCGGCGGACCAGCCGGACGAGGGCTTGCACCTTCTCAAAAGGGGTCGAGGGCGGAACCCGGATCAGCGCCTCGGACGCCGATCGAGAGGAAATCGCCGCCGAAAGAGCCCGGCTCATCTCGTCGGCCGATTTCTCCGCGCCGTCCAGCGTGTAACGATCGCCCGCGAGGCCGACCACCAGAGTGGTCGTCTTCGCGACCGAAGGGGCGCGAGGCGGCGCCGTTCCCTCGATCGGTTCGGGATAGATCGGGAAACCCTCGCGGACCGCGAGGAAGCTGTACTCGTGCTCCAGGAGTCGGGTCGTCCCCGCGAAGACGTTGCGCTCCTCGGTCCAGAGCAGGCCGTCGAACGACTGGCGGGACCTCGGGAACCGGATCTCAAATTCAATCCGACGCGCTCGATCGGCGGCGATCTTGCCGGTGACCGGGTATTGACCGCCGTTCCGGTCGGAGCGGAACTGGCCCGAGACCGTCCCATCCTCCCCGATCGAGAGTTCCAGCGCGCCGGCGAGCTGGCCATTGGCGACGAGGGTATATCGACCGTTGAAGTCGGTCGGGAGCACCTTCAGGCCCGTCGATGGCCGACCTGTCTCGACGCCCGCCATCTTGATCAGACGGTCGATCGGGTAAAGCCGGCTCGCGCCGAGACCAACCAGCGCGGGTCCGCCCTTCGCCTTGCTCTCGAACCGGATATCGCCGCCGAAACCCGGCGGAACCACCTGGCCGCTGTCCAGGTCGAAGTCGAAGCCGTCAAAGAGCACGACGTCCCGACCGCGAGCCTTCCGCGCCACGCGATCGCCGCGGTCGATCGTCTCGAACCGATCCAGGCTGAGGATCGGGACCACCTGCCGCTCGGATTGTCCCTCCACGGCCGGACGCGGCCGGAGCGCCGGCGAGACCAGAAGCTTCGCCACGTTCCCCTCGTCGGTCTCCACCACGAGGAACGCCGATCGCTCGCCGGAGAGAACCTCCGGCATCGCCTCGATCGCACGGATCGAGAGGGCCGGTACACCTTTCCCATCGGGGCGTCGAGGGATCTCAAAAAGCGAGGGTCCGACCAGGCGGCTGAATTCGTCGGCCCGCGCGGGTCTGAACGCGAGCGTTGCGAGAAGAGCCGTCGACAGTACAATCCAGGCGAGCGAGCGAAGCTCTCTCGGTCGGGTCAAGGAAGACACGGCGGCTCCTCGGCGGGTCCGGGCGTCGGCGGAATCACGTTCCCTTAATCGTGGCCGGCTCCCGCTCAAGTTTCAACGCCCCGGCGGCCGATTTCTCAGGATACGGCGCGACGTTTCCCGAGAAGAACTCAGGCCGGCCAGCGAATAGACATCCGACGAGATCCGGGCAATCCGGGCCGCGTGAGGGGGCATACGATGGGTCTGGACGTGGCGTTGGGCATCTTCATCCTGATCGCCGCGATCCGCGGCTGGATTCAGGGATTCACCCACCAGTTCATTCGACTCGGCGGCCTGATCGCCGCCTTTTACCTCGCGGCCCCCGTGCGCGACGAGGTCAAGCCGCACATCCGCGAGTACCTCGCCGCGATCCCCGCCGAGTGGGGCGATCGCATCCTCTGGTGGCTCGCCGTGAGCGTGACCGATCTCGTGATCGTCGGTTTCTGCACCCTCTTCGTGAAGATGACCCGGCGCCCCGAGGTCCCCGGGATGCCGGCGCAGCGGAGCCGCAACGACCAGTTCGCGGGCTTCCTCCTGGGCCTCACGAAGGGGGCGTTTGTCGCCGCGTTCCTGGTCGCGGGGCTGGTCCGTTACGGGCTCGATCAGGTGGAAACGATCCCATGGGCGAAGGAGCAGGTGAAGACCTCGCAGGCGATCGTCTGGAACAATCAGTATCGGCCGGCTGTCCGGATCTGGCGATCGGTGCCGGTGCAGCATCTGGCCGGTCAGATTTATCAGAACGGTCTGAAGGGGCCCGCGCCCGCGACCGAGGATCAGCCGGCCGAGCCTGCCCTCCCCGTCGCCCAGACCGCCCGCAAGCCCGCCGCCGACCCTCGCCTCGATCGTGGCAGTTCCGCGAGGCCACCCGTCATCGCCGAGCCGCCCCCGAAGTGAGGTTGACCCCAGGGCGTGGCCCGGGCACACTCCCACACGTTCCCTTCCCGGCGGATTCCGTCGTGTCCTCGGATCCCGGCGGATGGAGCGACGCGGGGGCCCGAAGCGATGGAGCGCCGAGGGATCGAGCGATGGCTGGGGCTCTTGCTCCTGCTCGGGATCTATCTCTCCATTCGAGGCTATCGAAGCCTCGAAGGCGATCAGGCTTATCGACTTCCGCTGCTGATCCATCACCAGGATCCGAGCGTCTTCGAGGCTGATCCGTTCGTCCGGGCTTTCGACGCGTTCAACCCGCATCGAGGCTCGATCGCGCTCCTGGATTTCCTCGCTCGACCCTTGGGGCTCTCGGCGGCCCTCTTCGGGGTCTTCGTGGCGACCTTCCTCGGCACCGGCCGGGCCGTGGCGCGGATGGGATCGTCGGTCTGGGGCGATTCCCGCCCGGGCGCCGGGTGGGTCGCGGTCGGACTCTTCCTCGCCGCGCGGGCTGGGAACATCGGGACCAATCACCTCTTCGAGCCGATGGTCCTGGATCGGCTCGTCGCGCTGGCGATGGGTTGGCAGGCGATCGCCGATGCGATCGAGAGGCCCTCGGTCGATCGATGGAAATCTTCGGGCTGGATCGCGATGGCGGCCGTTGTTCATCCGGCGGTCGGGCTCCAGCTTGCCATGACCCTCGCCGCATCGTGGGTCGTCTGGGGGATTCTGTCGAGCGATCAGGGGCCAGGGATTCGCGGAGCGCTGGTGGTCGCGGCCTCGCTTGGGGTGGCCGTGGTACCGGGGCTTGCGATCAACCTGTGGCAGCGGTCCACCCTTCAGGGCGAATTGCCCGACGGCCTCTTCTGGATGCTGAGCGTCGAGCTTCAGAGTCCGCAGCACATGCTTCCGCACCTCTGGCGGATGCCGCAATGGCTCGCCTGGTTCAGCTACGTGATCCTGGCCGTCCTCTCCTTCGACCGACGCGTGGGGGGGCGTGATTCCAACGGCCCGCGATCGCGGCTGGCGAGCATGATGGTCGTGCTCGGGGTCGGGCTGTTCGCCGCCTGGTATGCCATCGAGGTCGTGCATGGGCTTCGGGCGACCGTCTTCCAGCCGTTTCGGATGAGCACCGTCGCCCGAGGGCTCGCTCTCGTGCTCGTCGCCGGAAGGCTCGTCCGACTCTGGAACGAAGGAGGACTCGGACGAATCCGGGCATCGGCGCTCGCGGCCGGTTTCCTCGGCGACTGGCTCCTCGTCGTCGTGACCCTGGCCGAGCTCGCCGTTTCGGCGGCCCTGGCGATCGGCGGACGGAAGGTACTGCCGGCGGTTGTTTATGCCGGGATGATGGGGCTCGCGATCCACTTCCTCGGCCATCACGACACTGAATACGGCCACCGCCTGCTGATCGTCGCCCTGATTGTCGGCGGTCTCGCCGCGAGGCGCTGGGATCGCGTTCAATCGGCGACGGACCCCAGGCGAGAGGCCCGACGATGGCGCGTCGCGCTGGCTGTGGCGTGGGCGGTGCCACTGGCGGCGATACTTGCGGGGATGATCCCGCTCGACCATCCCTCAGCGCGGCTGGAGATGGTCCGGAGGCTGATCGAGCGCTGCCGGTTCGCGGCGGTCCCTCGGGACGATTTCGAGCGGTTGGCCCTCTGGTGTCGCCGGAACACGCCGCCTTCCGCGCGGTTCATCGGGCCGCCTGGTCCCAAGACGTTCCGCCTCTGGTCGCATCGGAGCCTGGCGTTCAACCGGGCGGGAAGCCCCTACCATGGCGCGGGGCTGGCCGACTGGTTCGCACGCTTTCAGGACCACGTCGGCCTTCGGGGCTCGCCCGAGGCGTTCATCCAGGCGTATCGCGAGCATCGGCACGAGGTCGAGGCGCGATACGAGGCGATGAGCGACGAGGCGCGCGCTGGCCTCGCGGCGCGTCAGGGTGCCGATTACCTCGTCGCGAGAGCCCCTCGGAAGGATCGGCTCGCGAGGACGGGGCCGATCGAGCTATTGCACGTCGAGGGGCGATACGCCGTCTATCGCGTGCGATCCGAGGCGATCGTCCATCGCCAGCCGTAGCGGAGGCGGTGGGTAAAGGCGCCCGGCTCGATCGTGGCGACGATCTGGGCGCGCGTCGCCCGGCGTCCGGCCTCGGCCATCGCGAGCGAGGCGCCCGGTCCGGCGAGCAGTTCGAGGCGGCCGTTCGGAACCTCCCAGGCGATGCGCTCGGGATCAGCCGAGGCCAGGGCATTCGAGCCCAGGTCGAGAAGATAGGTCGCGGCCAGGCTCTCGACCGGCGATCGACACCGATCGGCCACGTCGAAATCGAGCCGGACGGCAGCCGGATCGACCGGGTCGGCGGCGATCGTGAGAGCGGCCGAGAAGTGGTGCGTGAATGAGAGGCCGGTCAGGAGGAGGCAGAGCGAGGCCCCCGACTCCGGGCCGTGGAGCTGCCATTCCTGGTAGACCGGATGAGGAACCCGCGCGGGATCGTTGGGCTCGCCAATCAGGGCGCGAACCAGCTCTCCCGAGTCGCCGCGAATCGATTCGATCCAGCGGTCCCCCTCCTTGTGGAAGGCCAGGGTGAACCCCGGGCCCTCCACGCGGAGAAGATCCTCGGCATCAGAGCGGAACGACTGGAATTCGGTCGGCATGATGTTCGACGATTGGCTCAGTCTTTCGATGCGGTCGCGCTCGAGAGCTTGTTCCGCAGGTACGACTCGATGAATCCGTCGATCTCGCCGTCGAGGACCGCACGCGGGTTGCCGACTTCATGGCCGGTTCGGGCGTCCTTGACGAGCTGGTACGGTTGCAGAACGTACGATCGAATCTGGTTGCCGAAGCTGACGTCCCCCTTTTCGTCGTACTTCTTGGCGTACTCCGCCTCGCGCTTTTCTTCCTCCATCCGGATCAGCTTGGCCTTGAGCAGCGCCAGCGCGTTCGCATCGTTCTTGTGTTGCGACCGTTCGCTGCGTGACTCGGCGGCCACGCCGGTCGGAAGGTGGGTGTATCGAACGCCCGACTCGGTCTTGTTCTGGTGCTGACCGCCCGGACCGCCCGATCGGAAGACGTCGCGCTTCAGGTCGTCGTCTTTCAGGACGATGTCGATCGTATCATCGACTTCGGGGAGAATATCCACCGAGGCGAACGAGGTCTGCCGACGCGCCGCGGCGTCGTACGGACTGATCCGGACGAGCCGATGCACGCCCGACTCGCCACGGAGGTAGCCGTAGGCGTACTCTCCCTTGATGTAGAGGCTCGCCTCCTGGATGCCGGCCGCTCCGCCGTCTTCACGGTCGGTGATCTCGGCCTTGAACCCCTTCGACTCGGCCCACATCAGGTACATTCGCATCAGCATCTCGGCCCAGTCGCAGGCCTCGGTGCCGCCGGCTCCGGCGTGGATCTTGACGAAGGCGTTGCAGTGATCGTTCGGACCGCCCAGCATCGACCGGAACTCGAACGAGACGAAATCCTTCTGCGCCCGGTCGGAGGCCGAGCGGATCTCGTCGTCGAACTCGTCGGTTTCCGCCTCGTCGGCCAGTTCGATCGTCGCCTGAAGGTTCTCGGCCTGGCTGACCAGGTCCTCAAACGGCTTCAGCAGCGCGTTCAGGTTTTTCACCTCGGCGATCGTCGCCTTGGCCTTCTCCTGGTCGTTCCAGAAGTTCGAGGCGTTCATCTCCTGCTCGAGCTCGTCTCGCCTCAAAAGCTTGTCGCCGAGGTCAAAGAGAGTCTCGTAAATGGAGGATCTGGTCGATCACGCCCCGCGCGGTGCGTTTCAGGTCGGCATCCAAGGGAAAGGCTCCTCGCTCGCGGTAGGTACAGACTTCGCGACGGGACATCCGGCCCGCCGTGATAGGATGATGCGCGGACGTCGAGATCGGTTCGCCGCGTCCCCTCTATTAAACAGGATACGTCAAGGGCGGGCCAGGGGAACCGGCGGGGGATGCCGATGAGATCAGACGATTCACCATCGCGAAGGACCATCGGCCGGCTGGCGCCCTCGCCGACCGGCGGGCTGCACCTGGGGCATGCTCGCACGTTCCTCATCGCCTGGCTCGTCGCGCGGTCGGAGCGCGGCCGGATGATCCTCCGGATCGAGGACCTGGATTCCACCCGGGTCCGCGACGAGGCGCGTCGAGGGATCCTCGACGACCTCCGATGGCTCGGCCTCGACTGGGACGAGGGCCCGGACATCGGCGGCGATCAGGGGCCTTATGTGCAATCGGAACGACTGGAGCGGTACGCGGCGGCCCTCGATCGGCTCCGGGCTGACGAGCGGGTCTATCCCTGTACCTGCACCCGCGCCGAGATCGCCCGGGCCGCCAGCGCCCCTCATCCCGAGGACGAGGGACCCAGCTATCCCGGAACCTGCTCGGGTCGATCCGCCGGAGAGGCCCGTCTGCTCGGTGATCGATCGTTCGCCTGGCGATTCCGCGTTCCCGAGGGCCTCCTCGCGTGGGACGATGCCGTCCTCGGTCCGTCGAGCGGCCATCCCAGGCAAATCGGTGGCGATTTTCTCGTCGCGCGAAACGGAGTCGGGCCGTCGTATCAACTGGCCGTCGTGGTGGATGACGCCGCGATGGGGATCAATCAGGTGATCCGCGGCGATGACCTGGCCACCAGCACGCCCCGGCAGCTTCTCCTGTACCAATCGCTCGGCCTGCAACCGCCGGACTTCGGGCACGTCCCACTGGCCGTCGACCCGGGCGGCCGTCGGCTGGCGAAGCGGGACGAATCGCTCAAGCTCGGAGCTTTGCGCGAGTTGGGCGTCGATCCGCGAGGGCTCGTCGGCGCACTCATTCAAACTTGCGGCTGGAGTGATGGGGCGCAACCAGCCTGGCCTCGGGAATGGATCGGCCGGGTCGACCTGGTCAGGCTCCGGCGCCAGCCCTGGGTCGTGACGCCCGAGTGGATCGAAGCGCTCCCGCACGGTCGGCCTTGATGGAATCGGCCGTCCCTGTCATCCTGCCGCCGCGCGACGGGTCTCTTCGCCGGCAGGGAGGGCGGAACGATGCGGCCGATCCTTTTCGTGATCCCCGGCCTGGGGGTTCAGGTCCATAGCTACGGCGTCTTCATCTTCGCGGCCTGTGCCTCGGCGCTCCTGATGGCGGTCTGGAGGGCGCGCCGCGAGGGCGTCCGTCCCGACGCCGTTTACGAGCTGGCCTCCTGGCTCTTCCTCGGCGGAGTGATCGGCGCCCGGCTCTTCTTCTTCCTGCAACACCCCGAGGCGTTCCACGAGCCGGCCGACTTCTTCAAAACCTGGCAGGGCGGAAACGTCTTCTACGGCTGCATCGCCGGCGGGGTGGCCGGATCGCTCCTCTACTGGTATCGCCGGCCTTTCCCGTTCCTCGGAATGTGCGACGCGACGGCTCCCGCCGTCGCGATCGGCGCGGCGGTCGGACGGATCGGCTGCTTCCTCAACGGATGCTGCGACGGATCAGCCTGCGACCTTCCCTGGGCGGTCCGGTTCCCCGCCGGAAGCCACGCCTGGGCCCGGCAGTTCCTCGCCGGGAAGATCGGTGCTTCCGAGCCGTTCTCGCTCCCCGTCCATCCGACCCAGCTCTACTCACTGGCCGCCGCGCTCCTGGTGATGTCGGCGCTTCTGACCTTCGCCCGACGCCGCAATCGACGCCCCGGTGAGGTCATGGCCTGGCTGATGATCCTCTATCCAGCCACCCGATGGCCGATCGAGGCGCTCCGGGGCGACGAGCCATCGGCGTTCCTGGGAATGTCGTGGGCGCAGAACATCAGCGTGATGCTCCTGCTCGGCGGCCTCGCGATGCGCTGGTACACCCGGCGCGGGGTGGATCGTCCCGAGCCCGCCCCAACGATCAACCACATCCTGGTCCCGGGAGCCCGCATCCGCGAGCTTCCCGGGCGGGGTTGAGCTTCAGAAGGACGACCGGAGATTATTTCGAACGCCGCGCGATGCTTCTCGATGAACGCCTCAAGCTTCATCGGAGGCCGGCCGCCGAGCTTCTCCACCAGGTCGTTGGTCCCCGAAAAAATCCCGTTCTGGTGGTCGATGACCACTTCCCGCAGGTGCTGAACCGTGAAGGACTCCCCGGTCGCCGCCGACTTCCCGCTCAGCTCGCCGTACATGTTCCGGGAAGACGCCCCCTCGCTCGGGGCTTGTCGCACCGACTTCATCATCGCCAGGAAGTCATCGAAGGGGACCTGCCGGTATTCCACGGGCCTCCCGAGCACCCGGCTCAGGATCGCGGCCGTTTCCTCGTAGGTGTATTCCACGGGCCCGTAGAGGGGGTAGACGGCCCCCTTGTGCGAGGCCGGGTCTACGAGAATCCCGGCGATGACACGGCCCTGATCCTCGGCTGTGATCGGGGCGTGCTTGCCCGTTCCAAACGGCACGTGGAGCACCCCGGCCCGGATCATCGGGGCGGCGTAGAGGAGCCATTCGGCGAAGTAGGTCGGCCGAATGTGGGCGACGTTGAGTCCCGACCAGTCGAAGACCCGCTCCGAGAGCCAGTGGTCGGTCGCGGCGTGGCTCCGGGCGTCCTCTCGGGCCGATTTCTGCGACATGTTGACGATCCTGTCGACACCGGCCTCGATCGCCGCCTGCGCGAAGTACGCCGTCGCCTGCAAAATGCCGGGACGAATCGGATAGACGAAGTAGGCCCGCTTGACCCCGTCGAGGGCGGCTCGAACCTGCCCGAAGTCGAGCAGGTCACCGTACACGACCTCGACCCCGCGCTCGCGGAGCCTTTCCGATCTCTCGTCTCGGGTGTGGGCCAGCGCCCGGATCTCTCGCCCCAGTTCCAGAAGGCGATCGATCGCGTAGCCGCCCGTATCGCCCGTCGCTCCCGTAATCAGGATCTTGCCGTTGCTCATCAAAATGCTCCTCAAGGGTGAAGGATTCCTCAATCCACATCAAAAAGGCCCTTCGTCGTGGCTTGAGCAAGCGTACGGATCGCCCTCCCGCCCACGGGCGCGTCTCCCGCCGCCAGCTCCTTCGCGTTGTCGGAAGGGTCTTGCTGTCTAAACGTTCGCTCGATGATTCGAAGGAGAAGAAGTGGTCGGGCTGGGTACGGCCGTCCCCGAACTGGTGACGGCGTTCCTGAGCATTCCACCGATGACACGGGCGAAGATCATCGAATTGACCCGGCGCGGGGCGAACCGGGTGGAAAGGGCCGTCATTCCGTTGATGAGCCCGGCCACCACCGTCGTTCGCTTCCCCAGGTTGCGGAGGGCGATCTCGGCGACCGCCTCCGGGCGCATCGGTCGCGTGGGTGTGGCTCCGCCCGGCCAGATCTCGGTACTCGTCGGACCCGGGCATAGGGCCATGACGGCGATCCCGTCCCTGGCGGCTTCCGGCGCGAAGCCCTCGGCGAAGCTCAGAACATGCGCCTTCGAGGCGGCATAGGCGCTCACCCCCGGAACCCCGGCGAAGGCCACCGTCGAGGCCAGGAAAATCATGCCGCCTCGCCGCCGCTCCCGCAGCCGCCGCCCAAAGTGGTGGGCCACGATCATCATCGCACGGACATTGAGATCCAACTGGTACAACTCGTCGGCCAGTTCGTGGTCGAGGAACGTCCCGGCCTTCAGGACGCCCGCGTTGTTGACCACCAGCCCGATGTCGAGGTCGTGCGTGGCTCTTGCGACCACCGGCAGGAAGTCTTCCGACGCCAGGTCGACCGGGACGATGCGTGTCTCGATGCCGTGCCGTCCTTCAAGTTCGCTCGCGATTCCCACCAGGCGGTCCTCGCGCCTGGCGACCAGGACGAGGTTCAATCGCGAAGTGGCGAGGCGGCGGGCAAACGCCTCGCCGATTCCCGACGTCGCACCCGTGACGATCGCCCAGGGACCATATTGATCCGCAAATTCCTTCATGTCTTTCTCCCGAAGCAGCGTGGAAATCACGTCGGCAAACACCTCGCGAAGGCCGGTAGCCACCTCGGCGATCCCTCGCCGCGAAACTTGCATATGCAAGTTATTGCCCAAAAAAATCAGTGTTCGTCCAGCATGTTGATCCGAAGGATCGCGGCATCAAGCATCCGGAGCGTGTCTTCCCCCAGGAGCCGAGCGGCCTCGACCTGGGCCTTCTCCCAGGCTGGGATGATCCGCTCCATGAGCTGCCGGCCCTGATCCGTGAGTCGGAAGGGGTGGGACCGCCCGTCGTCGTCGGGCACGACTTCGAGCCAGCCGTTGTCGACCATCCGGTCCACGGTGCGACTCAGGGTGGACGTATCGAGTTTCAAGATCTCGCAGACCTGGGCGGGTCGTGCCACTCCAAGCTTCGCCGTGACCGCCAGGACGTTGCCCTGGCTCAGTTTCATCCCGAAGGGGCGGAGTGCGTTGTCGTACAGGTTCGTGATGACCCGGTTCAGCACCCGGATCCGACCGGCAATGCAGGTCGTGGCGATCGTCTCGACGGTCGTGGCCGGTTTCTTCATGATCTCACCTCTCACGAAATTTGTATACGCAACAATCGTCGATGTCAAGCCGCATCTCGAAGTCTTTCCATGAGCCGATGCCTTCCTCCAGTGGACGGGCGTCGGCAGGGATCGTTCGGGTCTCGAAGTGGCCGATGTGGCGGGTTATGATGTCCGCTCGCTGTCCGGTGGCCCCGGCTCTTGGTCGTGGGCGATCGCCGGATCCTCGGGCCCCAGCAGAGGTACAACCGCCATGCAAGACCTGACCCGTCTCTCACCCAGGCTGGACTTCTCGCGACGCGAGTTCGTGGTGACCTCGCTCGCCGCCGGCTTCGCCATGGCGACCCAGCCGGTCTCCGCGCAGACCATCCAGACCGACTCGACCGGCCTCGAAGCCGGCGAGGTCAAGATTCCCGTGGCCGACGGTGAGATCCCCGCCTATCGCGCCCGACCCGCCGACGGCAAGAATTCGCCGGTCATCCTCGTCGTCCAGGAAATCTTCGGCGTCCACGAGCACATCAAGGACATCTGCCGGCGGCTCGCGAAACTCGGCTACTTCGCCGTTGCCCCCGAGATGTACGCCCGGCAAGGAGACGTCTCCCGGCTCACCGACTTCCAGGAGATCTTCAAAATCGTGGCGAAGGTGCCCGACGCACAGGTGATGTCGGACCTCGACGCCACCGTCGCCTGGGCGAAGACCACCGGCAAGGCCGACGTCGCGAAGCTCGGCATCACCGGCTTCTGCTGGGGCGGACGGATCGTCTGGCTCTACGCCGCCCACAACCACGGACTCAAGGCGGGCGTCGCCTGGTACGGCCGCCTCGTCGGTCAGGCCGACGACCTCCATCCCAAACACCCCGTCGACGTCGCCGCCCAGATCGAAGCCCCCATCCTCGGCCTTTACGGCGGCGCCGACCAGGGTATCCCCATCGCCTCCGTCGACCAGATGCGACAGGCCATCAAGGCCGCCGGCAAGACCGCCGAGATCGTCGTCTACCCCGATACCCCCCACGCCTTCCACGCCGACTACCGCCCAAGCTACCGCAAGGAAGCCGCTGAGGACGGATGGAAACGCATGCTCGCCTGGTTCCAGAAAAACGGCGTCGCCTGACCACTCGCCACGACCCACCCTCACCCTCGCCTCGCGGCCGGGGCCGCTCGCGCCCCGGCCCATCCCTCCCTCACATCCGGCACACCTGTTCAGACTTCACTCCGGCGTTCGTTATTTGTTATACTCTTGTTGGACACGTTGAGGAGACCCGAGGGGCGACGTGTCCCGAAGCAGGATCGACGAGCGATCGTTCTCCGCCCCGCCTGGACCTCGCCCGAGGGACTGCATCATGATCGAGCATCGAGTCCGAACCGCGGCGCTGTCCTGCGCGGTGATGCTGGGACTGGGTTGGCTCGTCGGTGCCGCGGAGCCTCCACAGCTCCCGCTGCATCTTCGGATCGACCAGCTTCTGGAGAAGGACCCGGTCGGTCCGCCGGTTGAGATCGCGAGCGACGCCGAGTTCCTCCGCCGGGTCTCGATCGACCTGAGCGGGATGCCGCCGACGCCCCAGGAACTCTCGCAATTCCTCGACGATCGCGACCCGGAGAAACGGGCGAAGGCCATCGATCGTCTGCTCGATGGTCCGCTCTTCGTCCGGCAATGGGCGACGACCCTCGATGTGATGTGGATGGAGCGCCTACCGTTCGAACAGGTTCCGTCGGAAAAGTGGGAGGCGTTCCTCTACGAGGCCGCCCGACGGAACCGGCCGATCCCCGAGCTGGTCGCCGAGATCCTGCAAACCGACGGCGGCGGCGACCCCTCGCGCCGAACCCCCGCCCGGTTCTACCTCGATCGGAACTCGGAGCCGAATCGAATCGCACGGGATGTCGGCCGGTTGTTCCTCGGCCGCGACATGCAGTGTGCCCAGTGCCACAACCACCCGCTCGTCGACGATTACCGGCAGTCGGATTACCAGGGATTGCTCGCCTTCTTCAGCCCCGGAGCCGAGCTGGTTCACATGGAGGGAACGAAGAAAACGACCTTCTTCCCCGAGTCGGCCGCCAGGGATCTGACGTTCGACTCGGTCTTCGTCAAGAACGACCACCACGTGACCGGCCCTCGACTGCCGGGCGGCGTCGAGCTGGACGAGCCCGCCTTCCCACCGGGAGACGAGTACCGGGTGAAGCCCGCCGGGCTGACGATGCCCGTCCCCAGGCACAGCCGGCGCGCGATGCTCGCCCGTCTCATCGCGAGCGGAAAGCTCGAGGCGTTCAACCAGAATCTCGCCAATCGGCTCTGGGCGATGATGATGGGACGTGGCCTCGTCCATCCGCTGGACATGAACCACCCCGCGAACCCGCCGATCCACCCCGAGTTGATGGCGATGCTCGGACGCGAGCTCGCCGCGATGAACTTCGATACGAAGCAGTTCCTTCACGAACTGGCGAGGACGCGCGCCTATCAACGGACGAGCCTCCTGCCCGAGTCGGTCCCCGCGCTCTCCTCCGAGTTCACCGCCGCGCTCACCTTGGCGCGGTCGCGGACCGCCGAATGGGAAGCCGCCGCCGACCGCGCCGACCAGGCCTTCCGATCGGCCGAGAAGGACTGGCATCATGCCGAGTCCGCGCTCGTCCCGGTCGTCGGCGAGCACGAGAAGGCCCTCGCCGCTCACGAGTCGGCCCTGAAGAAGGCCGATGAGGCCCGGACCGCCGCCGCCACCGCCGAATCGGCGGCCGTCTCCGGACGCGAAACCGGGCGCGTCCTCACCGAGGCCGCCGCGAGAGCCGCCGAGGCCGCCAAAAAACTCCCGAAGGAAAAAGCGATCACCGACGCCGCCGAGCTCTTCCACAAACGATCCGCGGCCTATTCGACCGAACAATCGGCGCTGGAGAAAGCACGCCTGGAGAAGTCGGCCGCCGCGAAGAAGTCCGCCGAGGACGTCACCGCCGCCGCCGCCCGAATCGAATCGCTCCGGGCTCGCATCCGGGAGGTCCGCGCCACCGTCCGTGCCGCCGAGGCCCATTTCAACGAGGTCCGTCGCCATCGGGCCGAGGCCCGATCAAATCTGGAAAATCATCGTCGACGCCTCGCGACCCTGGAGGCCTCGGGCAAGTGGGACGAGCTGCGCAACCGACTCGATCGCCTTCGCCGAGAACGAGAGGAACGCGCGACCAGCCTGGCGAAGGCGACGCGGCGAGCCGAGGACCAAAAGGCGTTCATCGGTCCCCGGCGCGAGGAACTTCGCAAGGCGGCCGAGTCTCGAACCCGAGCCGAGGCCGACCACGTCCAGGCCCTCGCCGATCTCGACCGCCGGAAGTCGGCCTCGTCCAAAATCGAGGAGGCCCTCTCGGCCATCCGATCGGCGATGGAACGGCTCCCCGACGATCCCGAGCTGAAGGCCACCGCCCGAACGCTCGAAACCAAGACCAAACAGATTCGGGCCTCGCTCGCGGCGCTCGCCGATCGGGTCGATCAGGCACGATCGAGCCGGGATCGCGCGGCGGGATTCGAACGGTCCGCGAGCGAGGCCCTGCAAACCGCCGAATCGGCCGCCCGGTCCGCCGAACAGGAGGTCCTCGCCACTCGCCGCAAGATCGAGGCGGAACGGGCCAGAATCGACGCCCTCCAGAACGAGCTGGCCGCCGCCTCCGAGGAACTCTCGACCCTCCTGGCGAACCGATTCGCGATGGCGGCCCTCCGGCCGCTCACGCCCGAGCAACTCTACTGGAGCGTCTTGCAGGTCACCGGTGTTTACCCACGCACACGAGCCGCCGTGGCGGCCCAGATGGCCGAGGTCCGGCCCCGCTTCGCGGCCATCGCCGGCGCGGCGGTCGCCCTGATCGATGAAGACGCGTCGAGAACGCAGGAGGGCCTCCGCGATCGAGCCCTCCAGATCGAGCAACAAACCCACGCGCAATTGAAGTCGGGCCTCTCGTCCTTCATCCAGATCTACGGCGCGGGGCCGGGACAACCCCAGGGCGACTTCTTCGCCACCGCCGAACAGGCCCTCTTCACCTCCAATGGCGGTCCCATCAATCAATGGATCGCACCGGCGGCAGGGAACGTCGTCCAGCGAATGATCGCCGAGGCCGACGCCCGAAAAGCCGCCGGCCACCTCTATCAGACCATTTTGAGCCGTCCGCCGACCGCGCCCGAGACCGATGAGGTGGCCCGCCTGCTCGCCATCCCTGGTCCGCAAAAGACAGTGGTCGCGCAGGAGCTGGTCTGGGGACTCCTGACCTCGGCCGAATTCCGATTCAACCACTAAAAATTCCAGGCGATCGTACCCCTTTCGACACCCGATCTCCAGGAGGGCCCGTCCGATGGAATGCACCTACGCTTGTCGATCGTCGGATCACGCGATCGCTCGTCGAAAGTTCCTGGCCGGGATGGTCGGCACGGCCGCCGGAACGATGGCCAACGGACTTGGGATCTTCTCCCGCCCGGCCGCGGCCGGAATGCTGGCGAAGGACCAGAAGCGGGTCGTGGTTTTCTACATGCATGGCGGTCTCAGCCAACTGGAAAGCTGGGACCCGAAGCCCGGAACCGAGACCGGCGGCCCGTTCCGTTCGATCGAAACCTCGGTTCCTGGAATCCGGATCTCGGAGCTTCTTCCCGAGGTCGCCCGGCAGATGCACCATCTTTGCCTGGTCCGCGGGGTTAACACGAGCGAGGACGATCACGGGAAGGGCCAGTACCTGATGCAGACCGGGCGTCGCCAGTCGCCCGCGGCCGACTACCCCGCGCTCGGTGCGGTCTGTGCCCGAACGATGTCACCCGAGGGCTCGGCGATTCCGGGGCATATCGTCCTGCTTCCCTGGGGTGGTGGCGGGCGCGGGAGCGACGCCGCCTATCTGGGCCCCCGGTATTCGAGTGTCCATCTCGCCGAGGGTAAGCCGCCTCAGTACACCGACCGACCCGGCCAGGTGAGCGAGGCGATGGACGCGGCTCGCCAGGACTTCCGCCGCCAGGTCAACGAGCGATTCCTCAGGCGCAGGCGAACGGCGGTGACCGAGGCGTACACTTATTCTTACGAGCAGGCCCTGGGGCTGATGCGAAAGAAGGACGTCTTCGACGTCAGCAAGGAGCCGCCCCGCGATTTCGACCGATACGGCAAGACGTCTTTCGGCCGGCATTGCCTGATGACCCGCCGCCTGCTGGAGCAGGGGGCCACGTTCGTGCAGGTCTGGCACGCGAACTACGACACGCACAACGAGAACTTCAACTTCCACATCGAGCAGCTGGGCGAGTTCGACCGGGCGTTCGCGGCCTTTGTCGCCGATCTTCACGACCGGGGAATGCTCGACAGCACGCTGATCGTGGTCAATTCGGAGTTCGGCCGAACGCCCGGGATCAACCACCTTTACGGACGCGATCACTGGTCGCACGCCTGGAGTGTCGTCCTGGCTGGCGGCAAGATCCAGCGAGGCGCGGCCTACGGCAAGACCAACGCCCGGGGAACCGAGGTGGTCGACGGCCAGGTCAGCTCGGCGGCTCTATTCCACACGTATCTCCAGGCCGTCGGTGTGGATTCGACGGATTCCTTCGACATCGAGGGCCGGGAAATGCCGATCGCCGACCCCGCCGCCAGGGCGATCCAGGCTGTTCTCGCTTGAATCCGAAATCGTGACCCCCCCACTCGACTCCTTTACAACCTCCAAAGGAAAACGAGGCCACACATGGGCATCCCCACCGGCTTCGATCCGGGGAAGGCGCACATCGCCGCGCAGTGGAATGTCGGAACCTCAATGGTCTGCTGCCGGGTCGAGCCGAAGGGTCGGTTCGTGTATTGTGGCGTACAGGGCCCGACGATCCATCGAATCGCCCTGGCCGACGGCAAAAACGTTCCGCTGACGGGCGGGCACGATTCCTGGGTCTTCGCCCTCGCGACCACGCCCAACAGCGGGACGCTCTTCTCGGGCGGCGGTGATGGCCGGCTGGTCGCCTGGGAGGTCGGCGGCGAGGCGCCCCGGCTCCTCCGCAAAACCGAGGCGCACCAGGGATGGATTCGGGCCCTCGCGGCCTCGCCCGACGGCCGTCTCGTCGCCAGCGGCGGCAACGACCGCTCCGTCCGAATCTGGGAGACGGCCACCGGCCGTCGCCTCCACGACCTGACCGGCCACGAGGGACAGGTCTACTCCCTCGCTTTTGAGCCCGACGGCAAGACGCTCCTCTCCGGAGACCTGCTCGGCTCGCTCCGACGCTGGGACGTCGCGACCGGCCGCGAGGCCGGCACCTTCGACGCGAAGGCCCTCCACCATCACGACGCCAGCCAGCTCGTCGAGTTCGGAGGCGTCCGCGGCCTCGCAACCTCGGTCGACGGCTCGCTCATCGCCGCCGGCGGACTGCACAAGGCCTCCAATCCCCTGGGCGCCGTCAGCGAGCCGCTCGTCCTTGTCTTTGATTCCCGAAATCGCAAACTCGTCCGCACCCTGACCGCGGACGGAATTACCAGCGGAGTCGTCTGGAACCTCGGGTTCCTCGCCGATGGCTCGATCGTCGCCGCCTCCAGCGGGACCAGCGGCGGATTCCTCCTCTTCTGGAAGCCTGGGACCGACAAGTCCCATCACCGGCTCGCCCTCCCTAACCCCGTTCGCGACTTACATATCCATCCCGACGGCCTCCGAATCGCCACCGCTCATCACGACGGCTATCTCCGTTCCATCCGTCTGGCCTCCGGCAACGGATGAGCCCAGCCCCCAGCCTCTCCACTTCGCGCCTCAGACCAAGAATTCGGCCTGAATAAGCCGGCGACCCCTTTTTTTCTCCTCGGATTTCCCGTTCTCTTTTGACAATCGCCGTTCTTGCGCTTAAAATGGAACCGTCAGCATATTGCGTAGACGCAAATGCACCTTGCGAAGGGTCAGAGAACGACCTCTGAGATGAGCGAGCGAACGCAAATCCGGGACAAGGTCGGGGTCGGACCGCGATGGTCGGACCCTGGGGGCGCGGAAGCTTTTTGCAGAGACGAAGCGCCCTGGATTCGCTGTAGACGAATCGTGGATTTGTGTGCGGGATCGGTCAGGGCGGCCGATGTTGAGGTGATCGGTCTATTGGTCAGGCACACATCCGGAGTCGAGCTCCATGAGTACGCCGAACGACGGTGATTGGCTGTTGAAGGAACGGGAAGGCTCTGGAGGAAGGCTGGAGGACGTTGCGGATTCGCCCCAGGAACATCGCCCCGGGGCCCGTGGGATTCGGACCGATATCGAGGCGAGGAACCAGGTCGTCCAGGCCAACCTGGGGCTGGTTTTCCGCATCGCCAGGCAGTTTCAAAACCGGGGCCTCTCGTTCGAGGACCTCGTGGGCGAGGGGAATCTCGGCCTGATCCGGGCCGCGCAGGAGTACGATCCGAAACGGGGAACTCGGTTCAGCACCTGCGCCTATTTCTGGATTCGGGAGGCCATCCAGTCGGCCCTCGCGAATACGGGAGCCACCATCCGGGTGCCGATGAACATCGCCCGGCTGATGGCTCGATGGGAACGCACCCGTCGGGCGCTCAAACAGGAGAGGGGCCACGCCCCCAACTTCCACGAGGTCGCCGAGGCCCTCAACCTCGACAGGACGACCCGCGACGCGGTCGCGAGAGCCATCCGCGTCTCCCGAATTCAGGCCCAGGTCTTCCGCCTGGGGGAATGCCCCTGGCGATCCATCTCCATGGCCGACTCAGGTTCCACCCCGGCCGAACTCTTCGAGGATCGCGACGAACGCGAGGCCATCCTCCATCGCCTCGACCAGCTCGGGCGTATCGATCGCGCGATCCTCACCCTCCGATACGGGCTTTCCGGCGAGCCGCCCATGTCTTTCCAGCAGATCGGCGACCGACTCGGCCTCTCCTCAATCCGCGTCCAGCGCGCGGCGGCCGTCGCGATTCGGAAGCTCGGACATCCCCAGCACGTCCGCGCGGATAACCCCGCGACCAGTTACCACTGTCGGGTCGGCTGACCGACCGGCGGCCGGAACTCGACACCCCTGGTCCTTCATCCGATCGGGATCGTCCTCGATGTCCCGGCGCCTCTCTTGCAAGAGAACTCACTCCAGGACTGGAACGCCACCGTCCGCTCCTGTCTCGGTCGGCGCTCCTCGGATCGACACAACGCTCAACCGGGAGGAGTCATCCATGAAACGTACCCTGCGTCGAATGCTGGTCCTCGCCGTGATCGCGACCAGCCTCGCCCACCTGGCCCCCTCGGCCGAGGCCGGCCCCATTCGTCGAGGATGGCGAGGCGGATTCGGATGGGGACGTCCCTACCCTTACCCCCGCGCTGCCTGGGGTTACCGCCTCGATCGACCTTACGCCTTCCGACCCGCCTATCGGACAGTCAACCCAGCGTTCAGCCCCTATGGTCTGGGATACGGCGGATATCCGGGTGTCTATGGAAATTATGGATTTTCGGGCTTTGGCCTGGGTTATCCGGGCGCGTATGGCGGCTCGATGATCCTCGGCGGGTCGCCGTTGACGGGTTACTATTCGGGCGGATTCCCGTACTGATTGTTCGCTCGATCGGGGCGGACCGGGAAATCGGAGCCTGGATCCTGAGGCCCGCGGTCTCGATCCGGGCTTTTCTCCGCGCGCTCGGATGAACTTTGGGAGCGATCGCGGCGTCTACATTGCCAGACGACATGGAAAAGAGCCTGAGCGGCCAGGAGGCCGGGAGTCGAGTCGATGGCGACTTTTTTTTGCAGCGATCCGCACGCCTTCCACGCGAACATCATCAAACATTGTCGACGCTTCGCGTTTCTCTCGCCGGCCGATCGCGATCAACTCCAGGCGATCGAGGCCGATGGGGGTGACCTGAGCGCCTTCCATGTCGGCGAGGAGTCGGTGGCGATCATGAATCGCCGACTCGCCGAGAACATCAACGCGAGAGTCAAGCCGTCCGACGTTCTCTGGTGCCTTGGCGACTGGGTCTTCGGCGGGAGGGATCTCCTCTCCCGGGCTCGCTGGTTCCGAGACCAGATCCGCTGCCGGACCGTCCATCTGGTCTGGGGAAACCACGACGATCGTCGAATCCGCGACCTCTTCTCATCGACCCACGACCAGGTGGAAATCCAGGTCCAGGGGGTCAAACTCACCCTGAACCATTACCCCATGGTCACCTGGAACAGTCAACATCATGCGACCGTGGATGCGCCCAATATCCATCTCTACGGTCACGTTCATGGAATCTACGAGCGTGACCCGAGCCGTTGTCCGGTGAAGGACGCCGCGGCCTGGCCGGCGCTCGACGTCGGCTTCGACGGCCACGATTATCAGGTCTGGTCGATGAATGAGATTCTGGACCGGGTGCGGCCCAGGCTGGAAGCTTTCGAGCGGCTCAAGATCGAGCGCGGGCAGTTCGACCCGTTCCGCGGACGTCGAAATCATCACCCCGCGAAACTCCGAAACGCCGAGAGCGAAGCCCTGTAGCCATGCAGGATGAGCTCGGCCCACCGAGCGAACAGGAAAATCCCCAGACGATCGAGGGCTGTCCTCGGTGGTGGGAGCGGCAAAGGGCTCCCCTTGCCACGATGACATATCCACACGTCGTGATAAAGGGTCGCTGACCTGGCGATCAGAAACGGTTTCTGGCACCTTTTCTGCCTCCCAGAGGTGATCCGGTTCCGCCCGATATCAGAAAAGAAAAGGTTTCGCTGAATTTTATATTCCTTTTTTCGTTGCGTGAGGTTATAGTCGAGGTGGTTGGTCTGACGACCGAGAGGCACCTCCGGCCCTCAACGAGCCGGTCTCTGCTCCCCTCCCTCGCCCTTCCCGCCCGCCGGGCTCGCCCCGAGCCCGCCTTTCTCCTCGGCCCGGAAAGCACGCCGCGGGCCGCCGTCTTCTCGCTCGCGGAGTCGATCCTTGTCCAGGAAGCTGTACGTCGGCAACCTCACCTACAACGTCAATGAGTCCGACCTGGAGGCGTTGTTCTCGCCGTTCGGGACGGTGGAAAGTGCCCAGGTCATCGTCGATCGGGACTCGAATCGCTCGAAGGGATTCGCCTTCGTGGAAATGAGCACCGAGGCCGAGGCGCATGCCGCCATCGAGGGCCTCAACGGTCGTAACCACGATGGCCGCAACCTGACGGTGAACGAGGCCAAGCCCCGTGAGGCCCGCTCGGGCGGCGGCGGCGGCGGCTACGGCGGTCGTGGCGGCGGCGGCGGCTACGGCGGCGGTCGCTATTAATCGCCCGGCAAAGGGACTGCCAGAGAGGGTGATCCTCGGGGGCGAGATACCTCGCCCCAGCGGTTTCCATGGCCGACCGTGCGAATTTCCTGCGCCGTCGAGCCGGATCAGGCCGAATTTTGCCGGTCGGTCAGCGTTTTGGCGATCTCGTCGTGGCGCGGACGCCCCTCCCCAGCCCGACTGCTGCCACAATCGCTGATATCCTCACCTCTACATGCTATGGGACTTCTCCATGAAGACGTTCCCCGCGAACGACCTGAGGATCTCGGAGGTCGAACGTGGCCGCAGTTGCCGGGCGGTCGTGCCCTTGCCGCATGGCGAGGCCATCTCAGCCGGTGATAGTGTGCTGTTCGCCCTCTCGCAAGCCCGTCCGGGTCAGCCTCCCGCCTACGTCCAGGGGGGCGATTCGGTGCTCGTCTGCCTCACCGACGTCACCGACCTTGGACAGATCGATCCCGCCTCAGGCCATCCCCTCGTCCAACTGGAATGGAAGCCGCTCGGACAGAGCGATGCCCCCGCCTCTGTCGCCAGGCGTGCCGTGAGACCCCGGCGCTCGTGAGCGAGGCTGACCGCGCCACACCGTTTCGTGAATCCTCAGCCAGCGTTGACCCTACACGGAAGGGGACACCCATGCCAGGTAGTTATTATCACACGTTGCCCAAGCCTGTCTCGACCAGGGGGCGCTGCCCGGTCTGCCATCAAGAGGTCTACTCTCGTGCGGGAATCCACCCGCAGTGTGCCGTACGGCAATCCGACCCGCCGAGACCGAAGAAACAGGCTGTGGTCATCACCGACCCGACGGGCGAGCGAAGCTAGCCCCGATCGAACGTCGGCAGCCCCCATCGATCCTACCGAGCCGGAAACCACGCCCGCCGCTCCGATCACTGATCCCTGATCACTCGCATGCAAGCACTTCCCGCGCACGCATCAGGATCTCGCCCAGCTTGGCCTGGCCTGAAGGGATCAGACACCTTATAGCCTTAGCTTAAGGTATCTGACACCTTATAGGATGCAAGCGTCAACAAGGGGTTAAGTCCCCCTTCTCGCCCCCACGCGGTCGATGGCTCTCCTCGGTGGGCCAATCCATGGCGTCCTGTTTTCGAATCGGGCAACGTCGCGTTTGCTCTGCTTCACCGATGTCGCTTGAGGAATGGGTAATGCGATGGTGAGACGGATACGAGACGTTTTCCAGGAATCACGGTACCATTCAGGGCGCTGAAGACACGTGTCACGTAGCGTCGGGGCCCGGGATGCGTCTGGGCGACGATCAAGGGAAGATTGCTGCCCTGGGAATACGACAAATGGGCGTTGACACGGCCCTTGTACATCTTGCCGAAGGGAAGGATCGAGAACCGCAGCGCCCCCGTAGTCGCATTGAAAACCCGGATCTGACTCCGGCGGTGAATCCGGACGACTCGGACGACGAGCGGTATGGGAGTCAAGTCACTCTGGCCGTTGCTGCCAGGTGAGGTGCCCTGGGTCGAAGCCGAACCCCCTGAGGAAAGCCCCGAGCCGGTACCTCCGGAAGACGTCCCGCCCGAGCCGGTACCTCCAGAAGACGTTCCACCCGAGCCCGTGCCTCCGGAAGACGTTCCACCCGAGCCCGTGCCTCCGGAAGACGTCCCGCCCGAGCCCGTGCCTCCGGAAGACGTCCCGCCCGAGCCCGTGCCTCCGGAAGACGTTCCACCCGAGCCCGTGCCTCCGGAAGACGTTCCACCCGAGCCCGTGCCTCCGGAAGACGTTCCACCCGAGCCCGTGCCTCCGGAAGACGTTCCGCCCGAGCCCGTGCCTCCGGAAGACGTTCCGCCCGAGCCGGTACCTCCTGGGTTTGTACCACTCGAAGGACCGGTGCCCACGTTGGCGGGAGGCGTCGGAGGGGGCGCCTGAATGTCATTGTAGTTTGCGGAGAAGGTCAGGCCGACGTTTCCGAGATAGTCCACCAGCGTGTTGCCGGTCCCGCCCCCGTCAATCACGAAATCCTTCCCTGTACTGGAACCGTAACTGATGGAGACTTCTCGGGCAGAGACCAATCCCTCGCCGCCCTGACCTGTATTCACATCCAGGTAAGTGCTGGAGAACGAAGAGGCGGTGGCCGCGGGATCACCAAGATTTACCGAGTTGTTGCCGCCGTTCTGAACGATCGAGGTCGCACCGCCGGCCTTAACGGGGGAAGAGCCGTAGGAGCCAAGGGCATCATACCCAAGCGACGCCACATAATACCCCACGGCGTTTTGATCGCCTTGAGTAATGTTGATGTCTCCCGCAACCGCGGTGCCGGTCAACTGGGCCACCCCGGGATTGGGCGGGGTGCTGGACGGCGTGAAGAGGTTGTTTCCCTGAGTGATCGAAACCTGGTTGACGGTGTCCTGATGGAAGACAGCCTGATCCGCGTAGCCATTCCCCTGCGAGATGCTCGCATCGCCAAATTGCGGGAGAACATAGGGACCGGCGGAGAGCGTATATCCGGCCGTGCTACCTAGAATCAGTGCCACGTCGCCGGCCCCGTCGAGCTGGGCGATCGCGATTTGACCAACGGTCGTCGAGTCCGTCACGTTCGCGGTATCCCCTGTGCCACCACCCTGGCGAATCGACAGATCGGCCGGAAAGCCCTGAAGAATGGCACCACCGACCGAAACGGTGTAACCAATCTGGACCTTGGAAAACAGTGCCGAATCGCCATCCCCATCTCCCTGCACAATCGACATGTTGCCCGGCAGGGTGGAGTTCGTCACACGAGCGGCATCCCCCATTCCCTGGCCCTGGGTGACCGAAATCCCGGTCGGTGCGGCCAGGAGCAACGAACCGGAACTCGGAGAACCGTACGCCACGACCGAATCGATGGTGATGGTGTCGTTCGCCCCGTCTCCCTGAGTGGTCGTCAGTCCCAGACTGGTCAAGCCTAGCTTGAGGCCATTCACGCTGATGGACTCGTTCGATCCGCCCGACGATGGCGAGGCGGCGTCCTGGGTGATGGTGAGGCTGGCGACCGAGGCACCGGTCAGGCTGACCACGTCGTTCGACCCATCGGAGCCCGTCACCGCGGCGCCCGCCCCTTGCACCAGAGTGGTCGGCCCGAAGGCATCACCGCTCCCTGGCTGTCCCCCGACGACGGGTGCATCGGCGAGGATCTGGCTACCATGACCAACCCCCTCGGAGATCGAGACGGGGCCTGGCACGATGACATTCCCCAGTTCGACAAGGGCCGGACTGGCGCCGGACTGTGCGATCGTCAACGATCCGAACGAGCTGTTGTCGAGCGTGGCATGGAGGGCGCCGTCGAGGATCCCTGGCGTCGCGGTCTGGGTCAGCGTGAAGCTGCCGGGGCACTGGAGGTTGCTCACGCTCAGGTTCAAGTTGGCCCCGCCCGGCGCGGAGATGGCAACGCTCTTCAAGCCCGCCATCACCGACTTCCCCGGTCCGGACAGAGAGACGATGTCGGTGTTTGTCGTCCCGTTCAGAACCGCGGAGATCGAGAGGACTGTGCTCCCGACCGGCGAGGTGAACGAGGTGGACCCATCGATCGTGGTCCGAAAATCTCCCTGAGAGACCGTGATCGTGCCATCAGTGTTCTCAAGGATATGGAAGTTGGCATTGCCGATATCTCCCGTGATCGAAATCGCTGGGAACGGCGCCTGCGTGTAGGTAACAACCACATTGCTCGGTACGATTCGGTCCTCGACTCGCTCGACAACCGGTCGAAGTCGATGGCGCCGACTCGATCCCCGAATCGGACCGCGGTCCCCCATCGGGACGTGCGCAAGCCGGTTCATGATGATGCTCCTGATCTGGATCGACCCGCCGGCGGACTCATCCGTTGCCGCATCGCCTCGTGGGGGCGCAGCCCGGACCGGCGGGGGAACCGTCCAAGGGAAATCAGGTCTTATCACTTTCTTGCCGCATCGATCCGGCCTTCCTGCATGGCCGGATCGGGTTGAGATCAGACTCAGGTCAGCGCGGAACGAACCCTCGGCCCGCGGGACGGTCTCATCTTCCGGCGGCAACGAAGTCGGTCAGACTTTCCAGCCTGACCCGCTCGAAATGGTCAAGCTGCAAGGCCCGACCAAACCGAGCTTCTTCCTGGCCGCCGTATGAAATGGGGGCGGAATGGACCTTGTTTGGATCCCAATCGCCGGCTCGCGAACCCCACTCCCGCCGCGAACGCGAACAGGAAAACTCAGGATCGCGACGAACGAGAAGGCGACATTAACAAGGTCGCGAAAACACGACGCGCCGCAACAGGGGCGCAAAAACTCGGGGGAATCGGCCGATTTGAAAGTCAGGAATCGATGGCCACCCCGATCGGAGGGCAGTCCGTCCCTGGCCGGACGCCTCCATCGCTCGACGGAGAGCGGAAAGACACGATTCCACAGTATCAGGATGCGCTCGGATTCCCTTCACGGAGCACCGATGCAATCCTGAACACTATCGGAACCTTTGCTCACCTAACTCTCAATATCAGGTTTTGATCATAGCCAGCCCAACCTCGCTCCTGCAAGAGATAACCTGACAAAGGATCTCCCCAATTGGTTGAACTGAGGCCACGCGTGTTGCAAAAAATCAACAGTAGGATGCATAAAACAATCGTCCTGCAGGAAATCGACGCCAGATTCTGGAGGGGTGATGTCTTTCGAAACGCGCGTTGAGTCTGCCGGAGGAGTCTGAACCTTTCCGACGCGGGGTGTGGACGGGCGATGGGCGCCGTGGCTTGCGCTGGCTGTGGAGGGCTTGCCGGATCTTGCGGAGGCCCATCGATAGAGGCCGGCCGGCGTGAAGGAGTTGTGAGCGAATAACATAAAGTGAAAGCTTTAAACTCTCAGGTAGTCGTAATATGTATGAGTGATTCTTTTGTAGGAGCCGGCTCCAGCCGGCGATCATCGTGAGACCATGGGCTTTGGCGGGGTCGTCAGCGGGCGCTGGGATTCGCCGCGGCTTCGCGGTCCCGAGCGGCAATGATCGACCGTTTCCGTGGTCGGAGATCCAGCCTCGCCATCGGTCATCGACGGCCAGACGGATTCGAAAGAGGCTCGAAGGATGAAACCCCTGGCCGGGCTTCCGGATGACCCAGGGAAGCGGCATCCGCGGGTGAAGGCCCGATGCATTCAGGTGGCAGGATGAGACCTCACGAATGGTAAACTTCAAGGAAGGAGAGGGGAGAATGGCGAGGATGTGCTTCAGAAAGGAGGGAACCTCACTTGCCGGTCTCGAACACCGACATGACCCGAAATTCTTCGCCGCCCGTGTTCCGACCGACCGGATCGACCGGCGAGGCACGCGTGAGACGAAATGAAGTCACAGGCCCCTGGCCTGCGAAGCCAGGCGTCTGACCCTAGGGAATCTGGAGCGTGGCGAGCTTCGAAGGACAGACAGGCCGGGACTTGTCCCGACCTGCCTGCCTCACTCCGCCCCCACGGCAAAGTGTATCGCGGTTTCGCTGTATCCCGGAGGAGGACACGGTGCTCCAATGCCCGGCTTGACGGGCGGGATCACGGATTGGTGTTATACGTAGACGGGTTGGCGGGTAGGATCGTCCCGATGCCCAGGATGGTGTTTCCACCGCCGTCGAAGTAGGTGTTGAACGAGCCGAAAGTACCGCCGTCGATCATGTAGCCGCTGCTGGCCACCAGGCCCACACCGTACACATCGTAGTACCCGTTCGAGCCGTAGGAGACGTGGGTGTTCGTCGCCGCGACAAACGAGTCTCCGAAGCTACCGGTCCAGATGTCGAGGTAGCCGGTGTTGAAATTCGAGGTGGGATCGTTCGCCCCGAATCCCGTACCGTCACCCAGGTAGACCTGATTGTTGCCGTAGTGCTGGTAGATCGAGGTGGAACCACCAGCGGTAACCGTGCCCGACGGTGTCGTGGCCAGGCCGGTCCCCGGGCCCGGCGGTGTGGAGGACGACGTTGAGAGCGGGGTCGGGGCCGGATAGACGGCGTAGAGACCCGACTCCTGGTTGCCGATGTAGTCGTAGCCGATGGCCGCGACGTAGTTCCCGTTGTTGGTCGCGTCGAGCCAGTTGCCCTGGGTGATGCTGATATCGCTAGTGACCGTCGTCTTGTTGATCTCAACGACGTTGGAGAAGCCCGGCTGGCATGCTGGGGTCGTGCAGTTCTCACCCTGCTTGGCGATGATGTTGTTGACCGCATCGCCATACATCACCGTGGTATCGGCGTAAGCATCACCCTGCACGACCGTCACCGTGCCGTTGACGTCGATGGTGAACGGGCTGGCAGGAATGGTGAGATTGTCGGTGACGTTGATCACCTGGGCGAGATCACCGATCGTGTTGCCGCATACATCGTGCTGGGTAATATTGATGTTGCCGAAGGCCGTCAGATTGGCCACGGCGGCCTCGTTCTTGTTCCCCGTGCCCTGGCTGACGTTGATGTTGCCGCCGACGGCCGGCATGCTGGGAGACGAGGTGGTGATGCCGTAAGTGCCTCCGGACACCAGGGCCGTGTCGTTGCTGCCGCCGGTGGTGCTGGAGCCCTGAATGATGGTGACATTACCCGGCAGGGTCGAGTTCGTCACCGAGGCGGAATCGTTGTTTCCGTTGCCCTGGACGACGTAGATACTCGGCAGGTTGTACGGATTCAGGTTGTTGGGGGATCCACTGCCCGGGATGGGGGACGTGACGTTGTTGATCGAGGTCACGTCACCCGCGGTGCCGTTCCCTGTGAGTCCACCGTCGCCCTGCGAGGTCCTCACGCCGAAGCTGGTCAGGGCCACCTGGAGTCCGTTCACGGTGATCTTGTTGTTCGTCCCGTTCTTCGTCGTGGCGCTCACGTTCTGGTTCGCGGTCAGGTTCACGACCGATGCGGTGGAGACGGTGATACTGTCGTTTGCCCCGACGCAGGAGCTGCCGCCGCCGTATCCAAGCGGATCATTGCCCTGGATGAGCAAGGTCGGCCCGAAGAAATCGCCGGGCCCCGCGCCCGTCCCGACGGCCGGTGCATCCAGAACGATCGTGTCGCCGTTGGCGGCTCCCTCGCTTACCCTGACATTGCCGGCGACGGTGTCATTCCCCAGCTCGACGTGCGCAGGGCAGCAGCCCGTCTGATTGATGTTCAGGCTGCCGAAAGTGCTGTTGTCGATGTTGGCGGTAAGGCCGCCGCCCAGGTGAGGCGCCGTCGAGCTCGCGTGGGTTGTGACGGTGACGTTGCCGGGATTATCCGAGTTCTGAATGCTGAGAGTAAGGTTTGGACCCTGCGAAAGGTCTGTTGGCGAGGTCGCGTACGGCGCGATCGAGATGGAATCGACGCCTGTCGAAACGTTCTTCCCGGCCCCGTTGATGGTCACGCTGTCGTAGTTGTTGACGCCCGGCAAGGAAACGTTGATCGCCGAGATGGTCTGTCCGACCGGGGTCGTTGTCGAGGTGCTTCCGTTCACCGTCGTCGCATTGGGTCCGAAGGCGACCCCAGCAACCGTGACCGTGCCGTTGGTGTTCTCGGTGATGGTGATGTGATCGTTGCCGACATCGCCCAGGATGTTCAGGACGTAGGCTCCGCTCGGCATGAGTTGCTGGACGTTCGTCGTCACGGTACCGCTCAGGACGAGGCGGTGCTCGAGAGCCTCCAGGCTTGCCAGGCGGCGGCGGCGAGTGGCAACGCGGTGGGAGGAGGAGCGATCCTTGGTGCGGGTGCGAGAGAGCCAGATCATGGTGCTTTCTCCTGGTTGAGGTGACCTTGCCAGACCGACGAACCACCGGTCTCCTCGAATCGGCGAGGAGCAGGTAGGCAGGGGCGGGCGATCGCGGACGACGTCGCACGCGAACATTGCAAGTCGATGGAGGCGAAGGCGGCGCGCAACCGTCACATTGCGTACCCGTCATGCCATCCGCCACTTGTGCCATGTTGCACTGTTCATGGATATTAGCCCCACGAAAGTGCCATTCCTGACGAATCGGACCTTTCCATTTCCGGATGCTCGTCCGCGGGGGGCTTCCCGAGAATGGCGACGCCCCGACAGGAGGACGGATCTGGAGAGATCCAGCCCTGGATCACGATTCCGAGGGACTTTTCGTGGATCAGACGAGCTTCTCCCGCAGGAAGTACGCTCGGAACTTCTTCAGGATCCGGCAGCGGAGCTGCCATCCGTTGGTGGCCGAGAAGGATGGGACATCCCTGGAACGGTGCGGTTCCAGCAGTTCGTACAGGCAGAACTCGCGTTCCCGGCGAGTCAGTGTGGTCAGAAATTCGCTGAGGTCCAGTCCGCGGCTGACCTCATCGCGAGTGGCCTCGTTACGGGCGACCTGAGACTCGCGAAGCATCCGACTCCGTTCCGCTCGCCTCGCCCTCCAGATCTCGCGGCGAGCCAGGACCGCCAGATAGGTCAAAAGCCGACCGGTACGTGACTCGTATTGTCGGAGTCTTGAATATCCCTCGCCGCAAAGCGCCAGCCAGACGGCCGACGCAATCTCCTCGGCCTGTTCCGTATCGCTTCTCGTGCCCAGCATCAGCTTGATGAGCAGCAGTAACCGAGGGTGGTAGGATTGAAAGAGTGCCTGCCAGGCATTTGGGTCACATCGCAAGCAGCCTTCGATCAGTTCCTGCTCATCCTGCGAGCGATCGGCGGTTGGTGGGATCCCCTCTTCGCCATCGGGGTCACTCCGAATCGTCTCGGTATCTTCCCAGGGCCTGACGGTCGGCTCGTTGGTCCTTTCGCCTGTCTCGCGGGGGCGTTCAAGATCGCGTGCCATGGTCGCGGAGCTCAAGTCGAGCCTCCTCTCCATCGCTGGGTTTTCTTGCCAGCCGGGTCGTCCGAAGATCAAGCTCCAGGACAACTTCCGACTCCCCTCCGGCGGATGCCGCCGGCACTCCCTCGAATCTCACCATTATCCTTTCGCGTCCGGTCGCTCTCCCGGATCTCGCGCACCCACATGCGGGCGATCTCGGGAAAATCCCTACTGGGGCGCGCGGGAGTATCGTGGGATCAGAGCCCCTCGCCGTCCCGACCGGATCCTCCAAGAGGGCATCCCGCCCGTTTCCTGCTACGATCGCCGTGGTCGGCGGGCGCACGGTTGCGTTCGGCCTTCGACCTTGCTCGAGTCGAGAGATAGGCCGATTCCCATCGATCCACGGAATACCCGGGGCCCGGGCCAGACACCCGAGACCCCCATCCGCTCCCTCAGGAGGCCCGCCTGCGGCTTGCCAGGCGTGCGCGTACAACCAAATCCGGACCGCGGCGGTCCGAATGGCTCGTGGCCAACGTGTCGTATCGCGACATTCACCACATTCGCACGAGTCTCAGGCCGCCATGCCTCAACCCGAGCGGCAGACGCCTCCTGCGCGGTTTCGCCCGACCACGGCATCGTGGTGGTCCGCGGCGGGAGGTTCGCCCCCATCGGCCTTGCGACCGTGAGGAACGTACCCATCAAGACAGTTTTGCAATCAAGCAGCGTTGAATGAATTCCTGTGGGATATCATGACGTCCTTCCCTGGCTGAGCCGACGCCGCGCTGATTGATCGGGGACCTTGCCTTGATCCTGGCCGCTCGATCTCCCCACCCGATCGGGTGTCCGTTGCGGCCGGGATCGCATCACACAGAGATCAAAACGCGATTCAATTGGAAACCACATACCAGATCGCTTGGAGATTTGTCAACGGAAACGATGGTATCTTCGAGCAGCGAGGACATGGCCGCTCGCGTCTCCGCTTGGAGGATATCCGGAGATGACCTGTTGCACAAGGGATGGATTTTTTCCTGGGCACACCCGGGAGTGCTGGCAGGTTTCAACGCTTTCTGCCTTGATCAAATCAAGGCGCTATCGCTCGCTCACCTGGCGACACGACTTCATCAAACCGTGATCGTAGATGCTGTGAATCGAAGCCTGACCTCCGACCGATCGGCACTTCGGTCGTTGAATTCCGCCCTCTCGGTCAGTTTCCTTGGATCCATTCAAGGATCGCGCGATAGGCTGGGTGGTCGGGGCCATGCCACCGAGGGCCGCCGACGTGGGTGAACCCGGTCGGGCTTTCCGGGTCGGGATCGCCCTGGCCGAGCGGGCTCATGGGCTTGACCAGAAGGGGGCTCGACTCCGGTCGATCGATCTCGATCGCGGCGAGCGCCGATTGATAGTTCACGGTGGCCGCATTCTCGTCCGAGGCCGGCGCGATCCGGAGGATCGCGTGACTGTCATGGCAGTCGGAGCAGGCGTAGCCGTCCTCGCCGTTTCGATAGAGCCAGGGATTGACCCGATCCCGAAAAACGGCGAAGCTCGGCCGCCGGGCCGGGTCGATCGGAGTCCGGGGCCGGTTGCTCTCGGGTATCGGACGTTGAGGCTTCCGCGTGGGACCATCCGGCGCGCGTAGAACCTCTCGGGCCGCGAGGCGGACACCCTCATCCGGATCGTTCAAGCGGTCACGAACTGCCTGGAGGATCCGAGGATCGTTCGACTCTTCAGGAAGACGGAAGAACCCGGCGAGCCGGACCGCCTGACCTCGCGATACCGCCGGCAGATCGGCTCGGAGCAGGGGAAGAAACGCCAATTCACGCTCCGCGAGCGCCATCGTCGACAAAAACCCAAACTCTCGATCGTTGCCGACATCGATCATCCCCGCCGGCCGACGCGCGTAGCCTCGCCCCCGAAAAAACGAGCCGTCGAACGCCGAAAGAATCCCCCGCCGCTGATCGACAGTCCCCGTGCGAAGCGCTTCGAGAATCGGACCGAGCAGCACCTCTCGCTCCAATCGCTCGCGACCCATGAGAATCCCCCCTCGCATCGCGCCAGGCAACTCGCCCACATTCTTCTGAAGACTCACACCGCCGCCAAGGTTCTCATCCATCATGATATAGAGATTCTCGACGAGACATTGGCGGACGGCCGGATCGTCGGCGGCCGACATTCGCTTGATGAACGCGCGAACAATGGTGGTGCAAACATGGAAATCCATGCTTCGATAGAACCACTGCCGGAGGGTCTGAACGGCCTGCAACCGGGTCAGCAGGTCGGGATCGGCGAGAAGAGTGAAAAAAGAATCACGTAAATGTTCTTCTTGATCCATTCCATAAAACTGATAGGCGAAGATACGAGCGGCGCCGCGACGAATGGCGGGCTCGGGCGATCGGAGGGCTCTTGCGATTTCGGCGTGGCCGATCCCGCGGTTGCCGAGATGTCGAAGGGCCCACGCCGAGGCTCGCCAGACGATCTTGCTGGGATCTCCGAGGCAATGAATCAGCGGAGCTATATGCCTGGAATCGCCAATTCGTCCGAGGCAGGCGGCGGCCGAGGCGCGGACGAGAGGCTCGGTATGATCGAGTAATGATTGGACGGTCTGGGTGTATTGGGCGGGGTCGGATTTGGGAATTTCCCAGAGATTTTCGAGATTTTCGAGGATTTCGAGGATCGAAAAAGTCCCGTGGAGTCTCGCTGGGTCCAGGTTGTGGTTATCCCAGCCCTGGAGTGGAGCGCCAGGGCGAGGGAAGGCTTCTGAGAGGGCCATCACGGCGTATCGGGTCTCTCGCATCGGCGTTCGGAAGTTCTCGTGGGTTGTGGTCTGGATCCATCCGCCGAAATCCTGCTGCTGCGTCAGGATGTATCGAAGGGCCTTCGCCACGGCCGGGTGATCGCGAGGGAGTCCGATTCGCAGGAGGGTCCAGGCGAGCTGACCCGTTGTGTAGAGAGCGCTCGGGCCGGGTCCGGTGTCGACCTCGTTCCAGCCCCCGTCGTTGTTTTGAAGGGCGATCAGGGCGCCGGTCTCGCGTCGGATTTTACCGGCGAATTTCTGGGGATCGATCAGCCACCAGGCATGGAGACGGTGGATTCGATCCTGGAGCGATTCCGCGCGTCGATCGGCGGCTCGCTGGCTGAGGATGCCGGCGATCCGGTCGGCGGCGCGGGCGTAGTCGTCGCGACCGGTCCGACGTGCGAGTGCTCGAAGGACCTCGCGATCTCGCCAGGCGAACTCGAATTTGCTATCGAGGGGGATCACGCCGTTGTGCTCGTCGTCGGGAAGGGTCGTCCGGTCTTCCCAGGCTGCTTTCAGGAAGGGTCCGAACCGCTCGGTGGCGTGGGCTGGCTGGCCCGAGACGCGGTCCTCAAAATCGAGGAGCAGCCCTCCTTGCAGCCCCTGCGATTGAAGCGGGATCGCGATGAACCGTTGCCAGTACAAACCGGTTTCGCCATAGAGCGGGGTCGGCGAGTTCGCGAGGCGGTCCATCAGGTACTGCATCGCCGCCTTCGACCGGATCGGGTAGCCGTTTTTGTGGGCGACGAGGTTGGCCTCGGTCGAGAAGCTCGACGCGTGGCAGGCCGTGCATCGGGTCGCGGTCTCGTGGAGGTTCTTCGATCGGACGAATCGGTTCCCCTCACGCGGAATCTGTGCGAACCAGGCATCGCCGGCGTTGAGGATGTAGTGCATTCCCGCCTCGACCGCCTGCGCGGGGTCGTCGTACGGCGGGACCGGAAACGATCGAGTCCGGAGGAGATAATCCGGATGGTTGGCGTTGACCTCGACGAAATAGGTCCCGCGATCGAGGACCCGACTCAGATGTTTCGAGTACCGAACCCGCTCGCGATCGTGAACGATCTCCATCGGATCCTTGCCGCGGGTGTCGGACTCGGGCCGGCCGGTCCTGGGATTGAGCCGGAAAACCCGGAGATTCGCCGAAACGTCGCGATCCAGCAGGTCGAGCTGGAAGTAGACGAGCATCGGCCTGTCCTGATCGACCTCGAATCGGAACCAGTCCAGCCCGCGCTGGCCTTCATCGCGGTTTTCGAGATAATCCACATCGTCGGCCGTTCCGTGGACGTCGCGCCCGAGGACCAGGCGATTCGCGGTCGACCAGGAGTCATTCGGCTCGGCCTCGAGTGCCGGCTGGTCGTCGGCCCGGATCGGGATTTCGGCCCATTCCACGCGAAGCGCCAGTTCATGGGCGTTGCGACCGTTCGATCGCGAGAGCCGAAGCGCCGCCGAACCATCGCAGGCCGGTCGATAGGACAAATAGAAATCGGGATCGCCGCCGTGCAATTCCTTCGCGAACCGATCGACACCGGCGCCCTCCAGCTCGACGCGGACGCGATCCCCGGTCGCGGCGGGTTCTCCGACAATCGCGACCAGGAGCCGGTAAGTCCGACCTGAGTGGAGCTCGCCGAGCGCCATCGACCGGGCTTCACCCGGCTTCAACGATCGCTCATCGGCCGTGGCGATGGTCGGAAACCCGATCGCGAGGAGGAGGAGGACAGCTCGATAGGGGAAGGTCGACATGGGCAGGCTCCCTGGGCGTTCCTCGTACATTGTATCGACGGCCAGGTCTTCCTCGAAATCGGGACGCCTCTTTCCGTGTTGCTAGAATAACCGTATGGCTTTCGGAAAGAGAGAATCGCATGCTCCGCCTCGGTCTCTGCTGCGTCTTCCGCGATCAGCCGATCAGGTTTCGAAACACAACGGCCGCCGCCGTCGGACGGCTCGATCGCTCGGCCGCGCTTCGGAAGGTGAATGAGCTGGCCCTCGCCAATGCCGACGCCCTCCTCGAAGCCCTGAGCTACTGCGCCCGGGTCGGGATCGGCTGCTTCCGGGTGAACAGCCAGATCCTCCCCCTGAAGACGCATCCGCGGTATGGATACGCGATCGGCGATCTTCCCGACGGCGACGAGATCATCCGCCGGTTCGAGCGTTGCCATTCGGTCTCCTCGGAGAAGGGCCTGCGAACCTGTTTCCATCCCGACCAGTTCGTCGTGCTGAACTCTCGGCGTCCCGAGGTCGTCGACGCCTCGATTCGCGAGCTGGAATATCAGGCCGAGGTCGCCGAGTGGATTGGTGCCGACGTCCTGAACATCCACGCCGGCGGCTCGTTCGGCGACAAGTCCGAGGCTCTCGCCGCCTTTGCGAAAACGCTCGATCGGCTCTCAAGCTCGGCCCGCTCGCGGCTGACGGTCGAGAACGACGACACGACCTACACGCCGGCCGATTTGCTCCCGATCTGCGAGGCGACCGGCCTGCCACTCGTCTACGACGTCCATCACCATCGATGCCTGCCCGACGGGCTCGACGTCGACGAAGCGACACGTCGGGCCGTCGCGACCTGGAACCGCGAGCCGATGTTCCACCTCTCCAGCCCGATCGAGGGATGGGACGGTCCCAGGCCGCATCGGCACCACGACTTCATCGACCCGGCCGACTTCCCCGAATGCTGGAAGCCGCTCGACCTCACCGTCGAGGTCGAGGCCAAGGCCAAGGAAGTGGCCGTGCTGCAGCTCCTGTCGGACCTGAAAGCGAGCGTTACTCCGGCAACTCGCGCCCGGCGGTCTCGGGCATGAACCAGAGGATCACCAGCCCGACCCAGAAGAGACACGAGATCAGCGCGGCGGCCTGCGGCATCCCGCCGAGCCAGTCGTAGAGCGTCCCGCGGATCACCATGATGATCGCGCTCAGGACCCGGCCCAGGTTGAAGCAGACGCTCGCACCCGTCGCGCGGAGCCGGGTTGGGAAAAGCTCGGGGAAGTAAATCGCGTATCCGGCGTGCATCCCCAGGACGAAGAAGGCCATCAGCGAGAGCAGCGCCAGGGTCGTTGCGTACGGGAAGCCGCCGAGGTAAGTGATCGGCGCCAGGATACCGGCGCCGACGTGATAGAACGCAAAGGCGCCTCGGCGTCCGAGGCGATTGGCGAGCGGCGCGAAGCTGAGCAGCCCGAGCGCACCTCCGGTGAAGTTCATCAGCAGGTAGGCCATGCTGCCGGCCGACTGTGCCGATCGATCGCTGGCGTGCGAGGGCCCCGCCGCATACGCGGCCTTCGCCAGTTCGGGTCCCCAGGCGAAGATGCCCCAGTACGTCCCCAGCCCGACCGCCGCCAGACCGAGCCCGAAGAGTGCCCGCGAGCGCCAGGTCGGATTCCACAATAGCTCGGAGACGCCGCCGCGGCTTTCGGTTGTCTCGGGCTTCGGGGTCGTTCGCTCGGGCTCTCGCAGGCTCATCCGAATCCAGAGCACCAGAAGCGCCGGCAGCAGGCCGACGAGGAACCCAACGCGCCATGAATCGGCCCGTCCGACGAAGACGAGGTCCGTCACGGCGGCGAGGCCGACGCCGATCACACTCGACGCGTGGAAGATCCCTGAGGCCGCCGCGCGGGCTCGGGTCGGGAAGGTCTCGGCGACGAGAGCCGCCGCAACGGCCCATTCGCCGCCGGTCCCGAGCGCGACCAGGAACCGGAGCGCGTGGACCTGCCAGACTTCCTGGACAAAGTACGTGAGGGCCGAGAAGACGGAGTAGACCAGGATGGTCGCCGACATGATCCTCAGCCGCCCGAAGCGGTCGCCCAGATGGCCGAAGACCAGCCCGCCGAGCGCACCGCCGAGGAGAAACGCCGCGAATCCGATGTTCGCCTGAAAGTCGACCGCCGCCTTGCTACCGGTCAGTTCGGTCAGCATCGGCGTCTTGAAGATCGTGAAGAGCTGTCCCTCGTAGACATCGAAGATCCAGCCCGCCGAGGCGACGGCCAGGAAGATCCAGTGGCTCGCGGTCAGGCCCTCGTACCATCGGGCAGGGCGTCCGGAGGGCTCCATCATCGGTCCTTTCCGCTTCGCGGGATCATCGGTCCGTCGACAGCTCGGCCGGTCGAGACCGAAGCGCGGAGTGCCGTCGCGAGTAGCCGAAGTAAATCATCAAACCCAGCACCAGCCAGACAAACAGCCGGCCCCAGTTCTCGGGGCCAAGGAAGAACATCATCGCGCCGTTGACCAATATCCCCATCGTCGAGACGAGGCCGACCATCGGCGTCCGAAACGGCCGGCTCGCTCCCGGCTCGATCACGCGCATCACCAGAACCGCCGCCGAGACAATCACGAACGCGAAGAGCGTCCCGATGCTCACCAGGTCAGCGAGAAACTCCAGAGGAGCGAGCGCGGCGCCGGTCGCGACGAAGACCCCCACCAGTATCGTCGACTTCCAGGGCGTCCGAAACCGCCCGTGGACCGCGGCAAAAAAACCACGAGGGAGGAGCCCATCTCGGGCCATCGCCATCAGGATCCTCGGCTGGCACAGATTCCCGACCAGCAGCGAGCTGGTCATCCCGGTCAGAATGCCGAGCGTCACCAGGCCGCCGGCGAAGGTCAGGCCGCGGTCCTGAAGCGCCGCGGCCAGAGGAGCCCTCACATCAATCTGCGAGTACGGCATCATCCCCGTCAAAACGGCCGCGACCGCGACATAAAGCGCCGTGCAGATTGCGAGCGCCGACATGATCCCGATTGGCAGGTCGCGGCCGGGCCGGCGCGCTTCCTCGGCGTTGGTCGAGATCGAGTCAAACCCGATGTAGGCGAAGAAGACTCGCCCCGCCCCCGTCGCCACGCCGTGCCAGCCGTGCTCGCGGTGCAGGAACGGCCGCCAGTTCTCCGGATCGACGTACGCGGCGCCGATGCCGATGATGGTCAGGATCACGGCCACGTTGAGCAGAACCATCGCCGCGTTGAAGCCCGCGCTCTCGCGAATGCCGATCACCAGGATCACCGTGACGATCGCCGTGATCGCGACCGCCGGAACGTTCATCCAGGCCTGCACCAGCCGGCCGTCGGCAAGCGTCACCTGTTTGAGGTAGAACGTCCCCTCGCTGACGCTGTAATCCCAGGGCGCCGACTGCAATCTCGGATCGATCGACCAGCCGACGACATTACGCATCAGAGCATCGAAGTAGTTCGACCAGGCCGCCGCAACAGCGCTCGACCCGATCGCATATTCGAGGATCAGGTCCCAGCCGATGATCCAGGCGATCAGTTCGCCGAGGGTCGCATAGGCGAAGGTGTACGCGCTCCCCGCGACGGGGACCATGCTCGAAAGCTCAGAATAGCAGAGCGCAGCGAATCCGCAGCCGACCGCCGCGACCAGGAACGAGAGGATGATCGACGGCCCGGCCAGCTCGTTCGCGACCCGGCCGGTCTGGACGTAGAGGCCCGTCCCGATCGTCGCGCCGATGCCGAGCGCCGTTAACTGGACGGGGCCGAGCCGCCGATTGAGACGATCGGCGCCCTCCATCTCGCCGAGGAGTTGCTCGATCTCCTTGCGGCGGAAGAAGCTGGCAAAGAACGACCGCATCCGGTTTCCCCCTGTCCTGGCACGTCGGCGCGGGGCGCCCTCGCTCACCGGGCCGGCTCCGGACGGGAGAGGTCGGAACCGCCGTTCCTCGCCCAACCCGCGCGGCGCGGCCCGATCGGGCGATGCCCCAGACTACGACAGGGGCAGAGGGGCGTAAAGGGTGGTGAAGGTCGACGAGACGCAGGGGGAGTCAGACGCGGTTCGCGCGGTGGGGTTGCTGCTCGAGGAATTACATCGAGGTTTTCCATGTTGCTCTGCGCCCGAAGTCCGGGGAAGGACATCTAATGCCGTTTCGTAAGTCGCCCTCGATCGATTGGACCGAGACCGAGCATTTGGCGCAGGGGTGGAGAAAAGTTCAGGCGCGATGCATCGAGGAGCTGCTGGAAAAGAAGGCCTTCGCCAGGGAGACTGGCTGAGAATTCGGTGTGCGTCCGGCCAACCCCATTCGGAGGTTCGGGCTGGCCTCGGGGGGCGACCCGGCATACCTTGAATGGCGGTGGAGGGAAATGGGTTCTAGCGGTCGCTCTCCTTCAATCGTTGCTTCATCCTGAGCAGCAGGAACGAGCGGTATGGCACCATCTCCCCGCGGCCGTTCCTGGCGAACCGATTCCAGTAGTCCTCAACAACCCTCTCGAATGTCCCATCGGCCTGGACATCGTCGCCCATCATGACAACCAGGCTCTCCAGCGCATCCGCGATCGACAACCCTCTCTGCCTGGCGACGTCGTTGTTGATGGTTAGCTCATGTCGCGGGTAGTGGCCGGCCAGGTAGTTGAGCAAGCCTTCCAGGCTCTTGCGTTTCAACAGGTCGTCCATGAACGTCTCGGCCCCACTTCCGGGCCGCCCGTCATCGTGCGAGTGCGTCCTGTCCAGGACGCGTACGGAGAAACCCCCGGCCGCGACGAAGACCGAAACCGCGGGCGGCTCGAAGAACTCGAGATGGGCCTTCAACGTTCGGCTTTTTCCCTCGAGCGTCTCGATGATCTGGCGCGAAGTTAGTTTGCGGCCCGACCGGTCCTTCAAGCGGATGAGGCACGTTCCCACGGCCAGGCCGTGGCCCTCCGTCCGGATCTGGTAACCCGCCAGCGAGGAGACCGAGGTGATCCCATCGATGCCCCTGGCGATCGAACCCAGCTCGCGGCACCGGGCGCTCGTGGACTCAAGCTTCGAGCGCGGAGGAGACTCGATCACCGCATAGATCAGGTCCTGGCTATCGAGCGGAATGACCTCGACGCTCATGCCGGGAGGGAACGCCGCCGCCTTCAGCTCCTCGAGGTCCTTCTCAATCGCTTCGATGGCGATGGCGGCGCTCCAGCCCGGGAGGGACTTCAGGACGATCGACGTTGCGGGATGCCCGTCGACCTCCGAGGAAATATCCAGGAACGGAGGCGCCAGCTCCACCCGGCCGACGTCCTTGAGTTGCACGAGCTTGCCGTCGGGACTCGACCCCAAAGGCATGAATGCATAGCTTTCCATCTGGTTGGTCTGCCTGGATGGCCAGATCACAATCAGCTCGTACGCCTTGAGCGGAAACACCTGCCCCGAATACACCTTCCCCATGGCCTCGTCGAGCTCGTCGCCCGGGTGGACCTCTCCCGACGACGGGACGTCGAGTTCCTCGATGATGTCCCCGGACGACAGGTTGTGGGCCCTCATCTGGTCGGGGTTCAGTCGGACCCGCAGGGCGGGGTGGCGGTTGGCGAGCTCCCTGGGCAAATCGAAGCCCTTGATACGCCCGAGGCGGGGCATGACGACGTCGTTCGCGAACTTGACGACGTCGTTCCGGTCGGCGCCGGGGGCAGTCGAGTAGACGTTCACATAAACCAGCTTGCCGTCCGGCGTGAAGAGCCGGCGCCCGCTCCCGACGCCGCCGTCACGCCCGGCCTCCGGCGGCTTCTCCGCCTTCGCCGCGGCGTCCGCCTCGTCAGGAGAGGGGATGTAGATGTTGAGGTTCGGCAGCGCCTTGAGGATCCGCGACTTGCCCGCATCGGTGACCCTGGTATGGTGGGCCACCACCTGGCTGAGCCGTGAGAGTCCCTCGAGGTGCGGCAGACCGGCATCGCTGACGTTAGTACCGTCGATATACAGTTCTTTCAGGCCGATCAAACCCGCCAGGTGGGCCAGACCCGCGTCGGTGATCCGGGTCTTGCCGACATACAGACTGCTCAGCCCGGTCAAGCGCGGCAGGTGCGCGAGTCCGTCGTCGGTCACGGGCGCCCGTGTCAGGTCCAGGCTAGTAAGCCGGACCAGGGAACGCAGGTGGGCGAGTCCCGGACCCTTGACCTGGGTGTGGGAGAGATTCAGCACCCTCAGGTTCGTCATCCTTCCCACGTGAGCGAGTCCGGCATCGGTGACCCACGTACTGTCGAGCTCGAGCTGCACGAGCCGAGGTAGGCGACTCAGGTGCGCCAGGCCGGCGTCGCCGACCTTCGTGCGATGCAGCCACAGCGACCCCAGCCTCGGGAGCCCCCCGAGAGAGGCCATGCCCGCGTCGCCAACCTGCGTACTCGCGAGTTCCAGCATTCGGAGCCTGGCCATACCCTTCAGGTGGACCAGCCCCGCATCAGTCACCGGCGTGCCATTCAGCGACAGTCTCTCGAGGTCGGTCAGCGTTTCGAGGTGAACCAGCGCGGCATCCGTGATTGGGCTACACTCCAGGTTCAGGCTCCGGAGCCGGGTCAGCTTCCTCAGTGACGCCATGCCGGCGGCGGTCACGTTCGCTCCGCCAACATCCAGAGACTCCAGACGGTCGAACAGGGCGACCAGGGCCAGTTCCGAGTCGCCGCAGCTCGGACGGAGCGACACCTGACTGACGTAGCTGGTGAGATCGACGTCGACATGCTCCGCCACCCATCGGCGCCACCCGGGCGTTTGGGGATCGCCGGGAACATCCCACTCGTAGGTGGTCCAGCCCCCCGCCGCCCGGATGGCCGCCACCGCCTGCCGCTGGACGCGTGCACGATGCAGCCACCAGCCCAGGCAGCTCGCGACCGCCAGGACCACGAGCATCAGTCCCCTCACACTGAGACGCAGGTCACGCCACCAGGGCCGGTTGCGGGGTGTTTCCATACCACCAGCATCCGACATGAGCTGACTCGAGTCGAGGGGCTGACGTGTGTGTCCGCTGAACCCCGGTCCCCTCGGCGGCCCGGCTCCGCCCGCCGCCTTGGGGATGGCGGGCCGACTTCCGCCAGTCATCAGGTGCTCGGACCTATGCGTCGCCCGTCTGCCCGGAAGTGACGCTGGCCCCAGGACTCGCTCGTCGTCGCACATCACCAGGGCCACACCGCCGACATGACGACCGACGACCATTCAGCCGAGGAGCGGGGCCGACTCGACGGGGACCGCCGCCGCTTCGCCTGCCGGCGGTGCCGACCAACGGTCCGGGAGGAGCCCCGCCAGGCGATCCTTCGGAAGGCCGGGCAATCGCCCGAGCACGTCGCGCAGCTACACAAACGGGTCATGGCCCTGACGCTTCATCCAGGATCAAAAGCCGGTCCTTCGGCCGTGAGAATCCCCGACGACCACTGCCCGCGCAGGGTTCCATCTCCCGAATGCCAGAGGTCAGGTAAGCGCCCATGAGGATTTGAGGCTCGTAAAGGTCTCCGTGTGGAGGCCTATGTGCGAAATGCACCCTGGCGGGCACAATCCCGATCTCCCTGGAATTCAGCACGGACACCCTCTGTTCGCTGAAGAGCGGAGTCCAGAGATTGACCCAACAACAGGGCCCATATTCGCCCCCAATGCTCCCCGATAGAGCTCCGAACCCAGTACCAGGCGGAAGATCCCAGCCATCAGTGACGAGAGGCCGGACAATTTGCCGGAGCTTCTCGAACTCTCGCAAATCCACGGCGCGTGATTTCGAATACGCCGTATGGTTCTCAAGCGACAAGAGGTCAATAGCCGGGTACTGAACACCGGTCGTAGACCATGTCTCGCCGCAGACAGGACATTCGACACCCGGCAGAGAATAGCTACGGGCCAGGTTGGCCCGAATTCGACCTCGGGCCGTTCTGTCCTGTCTGTCCGGACGGAACAAGTAATAATCCATTAGCATTATCCTCTGGTGGTGTCTCGCGGTAAAAAACGCGACGAATTCGAGTTTCTCGCCGTAAGCAGAGGTGGATTCAAGGCGCCGTCGACTCATCGACGGCCGGGAGCGGCGCGGCCCGGTCGAACCTCGCCAGGATCGCCTCGATCCCGTCGGCGTGGATTCGCCAGGAATCCCGGGCGTAGCCGCCCGAAAGGACCATCGCCAGGGGAATCCCGCGCTCGCGGACGTGGGTGGCCACCATCAGGTCGCGGTCGGCCAGGTCGTTGCGAGAGAGGCCGAGGCGGGTGAGCGGGTCCTCGATGTACGGGTCCGAGCCGGCGTTGTAGATGACCAGGTCGGGCCGAACCGCTTCGAGCACATTCGGGAGCGAGACGTCGATCGTTTCCAGGTACTCCGGGCCGGTGATGTCCCAGGCGATCGGGATCGGGTAATCCTCAGGCTCCTTCGGGTTCGGATAGAGGTCGTCCTCGTAGACGTCGAGGATCGAGGCCCAGGGCCACGGGCGGATCGTGGCCGCAATCCCGTTCCCCTGGTGGGCATCAAGGTCGACGACGAGGACACGCCCCACCCGTCCCTCGGCGTGGAGCGTGGCCGCGGCGAGTGGGATATCCGCGTAGGGGCAAAAGCCCTCGCCGTGGTCGGATGCGGCGTGGTGATAACCGCCAGCCAGGTTGATCGCCACCCCCGAATCGAGCGCCAGCCGGCAGGCGAGGACGGTCCCGCCCGTCGCGTATCGCATCGGCGCAAGGACCCGCCAGTCGGTGAACCAGGCCGGCAACCGCGCGATCAGCGGGACGTTCAGGATCTCGGCGAGCACCCGCGATCGGCGCAGCGATTTCAAATAGCCAGGCGTGTGGACACGCTCCAGCTCCGCCCGACCGACCGGCCTCGGCCGGATGAAGTCGGAAGGCTTTCGCAGACCGCGAGCGATCAGAGCCTCATGGATTCGCCTGTATTTGCGTCCGTCGAACGGGTGCAGCCGCTCCATCCCGAGGACCGTAATGTTATAACGAGGGTGGTAGATGATCGGGATCATGGCAAGCCCGCACGATGTCGGAAGCAGACGCGGCAGGGTCGCCGCGATCCTCATGATTTCATCATCATCGATGAAGCCAGGCGGGAACGCAACAAGGGCAGGGCAGGGCGCAAGCATGATCGAGCTGGCCGGGGTTTCGAAATCGTATGGCGGTCAGGTCGTGCTGTCGAGGCTCGACCTCGCCATCGCCCCCGGCCGAACAACCGTGCTGATCGGCCCGAGCGGATGCGGGAAGTCGACGCTCCTCCGAATCATGATCGGCCTGATCGAGCCCGACTCGGGCACGGTCTCGATCGGCGGCGAGATGCTCACGCGCCAGACGATCCTGCAGGTGCGCCGAGGGGTCGGTTACGTCACGCAGGACGGCGGACTGTTCCCACACCTCTCCGCCCGGCGAAACATTGAACTGGTCGCCCGATTCCTCGGCTGGGATCGCCGCCGGATCGCCGATCGGATCGAGGAACTGGCCGCACTCACACGGCTCCCGCACGAGGCGCTCGACCGGTTCCCCTCGGGGCTCTCGGGCGGACAGAAGCAGCGCGCCAGCCTGATGCGCGCCCTGATGCTCGACCCGCCCGTCATCCTGCTCGACGAGCCGATGGGCGCCCTCGACCCAATGGTTCGGGCCGACCTCCAGAACGACCTCCGCACGATCTTCCGGGAGCTTAGGAAAACGGTCGTCCTCGTCACGCACGACCTCGCCGAGGCCGGCTGGTTCGCCGACGAGATCCTCCTGATGCGCGATGGCTTGATCGTCCAGCGCGGAACTTTGAAACAGCTCGTCGAGGAGCCGGCCGATCCCTTCGTCACGCGATTCGTCCGGGCGCATCGGCAACTCGAAGGCTTCAACGCCGAGGTGATTTCATGACGGCCTGGGTTGCTCTTCTCGCCATGATGTTGCCCGCCCAGGCCAGCTCCGAGCCTCTTCGAGTCGGGTCGAAGACGTTCACCGAGTCGGTCATCCTCGGTGAGATCGCGCGGCAATGGCTGGACGACGCGGGCATCCCAGCGATCCACCGCCGCGAGCTGGGCGGAACGCAGGTGCTTTTTCACGCGATCCAGTCGGACGAGCTGGACATCTACCCCGAGTACACCGGCACGATCCGGGGCGAGATCCTCTCGGGCCAGGCGATCACCGACGAGGCCGGATTGCGCCAGGCCCTCGCCAATCGAGGAATCGGCATGAGCCGTTCCCTGGGTTTCAACAATACCTACGCCATCGGGATGCCAGCGGAGTTCGCCGATCGGCTCGGCATCCGGACACTCAGCGACCTGAAGAACCATCCCTCGATCCGGATTGGCTTCAGCAACGAATTCATGGAGCGGGCCGACGGATGGCCTGGGCTCCGCGACCGCTACGGTCTCCCCCAGCGCGATGTTCGAGGGCTCGACCACGACCTCGCGTATCGTGCCATCCAGTCGGGTGAGATCGAGGCCACCGACCTCTACTCGACCGACGCCGAGATCCGGGCCTACAAGCTTCGTGTGCTGGTCGACGACCGAAATTTCTTCCCCTCGTATGAATGCGTCTGGCTCTATCGTTCCGATCTCTCGAAACGATCGCCGGCCGCGATGAGGGCGATCGGTCGGCTGGTCGGTCGAATCGACGCCCCGACCATGGCCGCGATGAACGCGAGCGCCAAACTCGACCGGGTGAGCGAAGCTCGGGTTGCGGCCGACTTCCTAACGCGGGAGTTCGGGATCAAGTCGAAGGTGGTCGTGGAGGGGCGGGCGCATCGGCTCGGGCGTCGGCTGGTCGAGCACCTGACGCTGGTCGGAATCTCCCTTGGCGCGGCCATCCTGGCAGCCATCCCGCTGGGTATCGTCGCGGCGCGGAGGCCGAGGATCGGCTCGATGATCCTTGCGACGGCCGGGATCATCCAGACGATCCCGTCGCTGGCCCTGCTCGTCTTCATGATCCCCTGGCTGGGCATCGGGGCCGGGCCGGCGATGGTGGCGCTCTTCCTCTACAGCCTCTTGCCGATCATCCGAAACACGGCGACCGGACTTCTCGGCATCCCACCGACGCTCCGCGAATCGGCCGAGGCGATCGGCCTGCCTCCCGGGACGCGGCTCGTCCAGATCGAGCTACCGATGGCCTCACGCTCGATCCTCGCCGGGATCAAGACGGCCGCCGTGATCAACGTCGGCACCGCGACGATCGGCGCCCTGATCGGCGCCGGCGGGTTCGGCCAGCCGATCCTCACCGGAATCCGTCGCGACGACATCGCCACGATCTTCTTCGAGGGCGCCATCCCCGCCGCCGTGCTGGCACTGGCCGTTCAGGGACTTTTCGACCTCGCCGAGCGGTTCCTCGTCCCGCGCGGGCTTCGGGCCTGATCAGGCCACGCCTAGGAACTGCACGCAGAAGAGCCGGTCGGGGTCGAACCACTGCCGCTCGACCGCGAAGCCCGCGCGTGCGATCAGGCGGCCGAAATGCTCCAGCGTGTACTTATACGAATCCTCGGTGTGGATCGGCTCGCCGTCATCGAAGTCGAAGACGCGGCCGGCGACACAGACGCGCTGGTCGCGCCGGCTGACGAGCGATAGTTCGACCCGTTTCTCGTCGCGACGATATTCCGCGCGATGCTCGAACGCGTCGAGATCGAAGTCGCCATCCAGCTCGCGATTAATTCGGGCAAGCAGGTTCAGATTGAACGCGGCACTGACGCCGAGGCGATCGTTGTAAGCGGGCTCGACGATCGCCGGATCCTTGTCGATGTCGAAACCAATGAGTAGGCCGCCGCCGGATCCGGCAAGCCGGGCGATCGATCGGAGCAGCCGGAGTGCCGCATTCGGGCGGAAGTTGCCGATCGTCGAACCTGGAAAATAGAAGACCCTGCGCCCGGGACCCTCGGCAGGCGGCAGGTCGAAGTCGGCGGTGAAGTCGTCGCAGACCGGCAGGATTGTCAGGTCGGGGAATTGCTCGGAAAGCTCGGCGGCCGAGCGGAGCAGGGTCTCGACCGAAATCTCCACCGGATAATACGCGCGAGGCTCGACGAGATGGCCCAGCAGCAGCCGCGTCTTGAGCCCGCTTCCGCTCCCGAGTTCCACGACCTCCGACTCGGGACCGATGGCCTCGGCCATCTCGTCGACGTGGCGTTCGAGGATCGCCAGCTCGGCACGCGTGAGATAATACTCGTCCAGCTCGCAAATCCGGTCGAAGAGGGCCGATCCCCGGTCGTCGTAGAGATACTTGCAGGGGATTCGCTTCTTCGGCAGGCCAAGGCCGTTGAGGACGTCGTGGCGGAACGCGGCGTGGCCGCAGAGTTGCGCCGGTGGGCGCTCGATCGTCGTCTGGGTGCCGATCATCAACTCCTCGCGAGGCGGATGCCCGAGAATTGCCAGCGGGCCTCGGGCGGGAAAAAATTCCGGTACGACGGACGGATGTGCGACGCGGGGGTCGCGCACGACCCGCCCCGCAACACGATCTGATTGCACATGAACTTGGCGTTGTATTCACCAAGCGCCCCGGCCGCGGGTCTCATCCCTGGATAGGCCATGTACGGGCTTTGGGTCCACTCCCAGACATCGCCGAAACACTGAGCAAGTCTCGTACCCGGCACGGCCGGACGCGGATGGAACGCCTCGTTTTCGAGGAAGTTTCCGGCGATCGGCTGATCTCGTGCGGCAATCTCCCATTCCGCCTCGGTCGGAAGCCGGGCACCAGCCCATCGAGCGAAGGCATCGGCCTCATAATAGCTCAGGTGAACGACCGGTTCGGAGTCGACAAGCGGGCGCATCCCGCCCATCGTGAACGCCCGCCACTCGCCTCGGATCTTCTCCCAGTAGAGCGGGGCCTCCCAGCCCTGGGAGTGAATACAGGCCCATCCGTCCGAGAGCCAGTGTTCGGCGCACTGATAACCGCCGTCCTCCATGAACGCCCGGTACTCGCCGACCGTTACCGGTCGCGAGGCCAGCTCGAACGCATCGACGTGAACCGTGTGACGGGGCCCCTCGTTGTCGAAGGCGAATCCGTTTCCGTTCTCTCCGATCTGTGCGAGTCCACCGGGGAAGTCTTGCCAGGCCATCGGCGGCGAGGGCGATTCGACGACCTCGAGATCGTCGCGATACGCGGGACGAAGCGGGTTCCGCGCGAGGGTGGCCTTGATGTCGGTGACGATCAATTCCTGATGCTGCTGCTCGTGGTTGAGACCCAGTTCGAGAACGGCGTCGATCTCGGGCGATCGACCCTCGCCCACCTCTTCCAGCAGATGCACGACCTCGCTGTCCACCGCTGTGCGATAGGCGAGAACCTCTTCGAGCCTGGGCCTCGTGATCAGCCCGCGATCCGCTCGAGCTACCCGAGGGCCCACAGCGTTGTAGTACGAATTGAAGAGGAAGCTGAAGGCAGGATGGTAGGGGCGATATCCAGGAACGTGAGGCGTGAGCAGGAACGTCTCGAAGAACCAGGTGGTGTGCGCGAGGTGCCACTTCGTCGGGCTCGCATCGGGCATCGGCTGAACCTGGCAATCCTCGGGGCTGAGCGGTTCGGCGAGACGGAGGGTCCAGCCGCGGATCGATCGATAGCGATCGATCGTCGCGGATTCCTCGGCCACCGTCGTTCTGAGAGATTCTCGCATCGCCCGGATTCCCGCTTCTGGAGTCGAGGTCAAGGCCGCAACACTCTAGCAGAAATCTTGCCAGAGTGTTGTCATTTTATCCGGGCGGCCAGATCGTGGATCAGCAGAAGCATCGAGCTAAGACGTGGAGGCCAGCATCATGATCGAAACGACGTCTTCGTCGATGCGAGGGAGGATGCGGATCGGCATTGCCTGGATTCTCGGCTCGGGCCTGCTCTCTGGATGCGGTGGCGATCGACCCGCGACCGATCGCTTGCCGGAACGCCAAGGGACCTCGGCAAAATCCGGGACGGTCCAGGGGGATGCGCATTCCGGTCTCGCGGGACCCACGGAGAGGACCATCATGAACTTTGATCTGACAAGCTCGGCATTCACAAAAGGGTCGAAGATCCCGCGCCGGCATACTGGCGATGGCGAGGACCTCTCGCCGCCGCTCGCCTGGGGCGAGCTTCCGGCCGGCAGCTTGACACTCGCCCTGATCGTCGACGACCCCGACGCGCCGACTCCCGAGCCCTGGATTCACTGGGTTTTCTATAATCTGAAGACAGACGTGTCGGGACTTTCCGAGGGCGTTCCGCCCGTTGAAAAGCCGGCGAAGCCACCGGGCGCCGTTCAGGGCAAGAACTCCTGGGGTGGTATCGGTTATCGAGGACCCGCGCCGCCAAGAGGGCACGGCGTCCACCATTACCGGTTTCGTCTCTACGCGCTCGACAAGTCGCTGGATCTGAAGCCGGGCCTCGACGCCAACGCATTGGCCCGGGCCATCCATGGTCACGTCCTGGGCGTCGCCGAACTTCAGGGCACCTACGAACGATAGCCGACGCACAGGCCGCGACGACCCAATGTCGGACTCGCCCGGAGATCCAGGCACTGATCCTCGGGGCGGCTCGTTCACGCGAAGATTGACGGCCCGCCTGATCCGTATGTTAGGATTCGGGGCGACGGGTCCGGCGACGACACCAACCGAGGATCCTTCGCATGAAACGGGTTGTGCTTGGTCAACTTCTGGCGCTTGTGGGGGCGGTCGCCGGGGGCGTGATCGGCTATCTGGCCTTCGGATGGCTGGTCTCGCGCGGATTTTACGGGCTCGCGATCCCGGGTGCCCTGCTCGGGTTGGGGTGCGGATGGTTGGCCCAGGATCGGTCGCGGGTGCGAGGCATCGTCTGCGCGATCGCGGCGCTGGGGCTCTCGATCTTAATTGAGGGGAAGTTCTTTCCGTTCATCGACGAGGACGGTCGGCCTCGCGGTCTGACCTTCATGGTCACCCATCTTCACCAGCTCAGTCCGGTCACGCTCTTGATGATGGCGATCGCGATGTTCGTTGCCTTCTGGACGGGTCAGGACGCCGGGATTCGGCTGCTCCCTCCAAACTTGCCGGCCAGGTCCGAGGAAGTTCGGCCAGGGGAGATGGACGGATAAGCCGCGTCGATCGGCGGACGGTGATCCTACCTTTCGTGGCCACGCGGCGTAGAATGACTGGTGTGCTCGTCAGGAATCCATCTCCGCGATCCCCAGTGCGAGAGAGGAGGCTGCGGCCATGGCGACGACCTCGACGCCCGAGACCCGGACCCCGATCGAGAGTGACGAGGCCTTGCGGGCCCGTCAGATGCGAGAGGCCGAGGAACTGCTCGGCCCAAGTGATGCGTCGGGATTCGCCAAGGCCCTGTTTCGAGGCGAGTTCCGCGCGGGAGCGATGTTCCCGTATCCTGAACTCGCCGAGGCCGAACGGTCCCTCGTCGAGAAATCCGTCCGCGAGGTCCGCGAATTCGCCGATCGCCAGATCGACGCTTCCGCGATCGATCGAGAGGCCGAGATTCCCGACTCGGTCATCAAGGGCCTGGCCGACCTCGGTGTCCTGGGGATGGCCGCACCTGTCGAGTGGGGCGGGCGCGGGATCTCGCAAATGGGATACTGCCGGATCATGGAAGTGATCGGCGGTCACGATGCCTCGACGGCTGTCTTCGTCAACGCGCACCACTCCATCGGCCTTCGGGCGCTGGTCCTCTTCGGGACACCCGAGCAGAAGGCCCGATGGCTCCCGCCGCTGGTCCGCGGCGAGACCCTCGCCGCCTTTGCGCTGACCGAGGAGCAGGCCGGCTCCGACGCCAGCAACGTCCAGACCGTCGCCAGACCCACCGAGGACGGCCAGGCGTACATCCTCAATGGCTCAAAGCGATACATCACCAACGGCGCGATCGCCGGCGTACTGACCGTGATGGCTCGAACGCCCGACCCTCGTGGTGGGGAGTCGAAGGTCACGGCGTTCCTCGTTACGCCCGAGATGCCTGGCTTCGAGGTTGTCGAGGCGCGGATGCCGAAGGTCGGAATTCGAGGGACCGCGACTGCTCGGCTCGCCTTCCACGACATGCGCGTTCCCGCCTCGAACATCCTCGGCGCTCCGGGGAAGGGACTGAAGGTCGCGCTCACGGTTCTCGACTTCGGCCGGACCACCTTCGGCGCGAGCTGCACCGGGCTGGCGAAGGTCTGCCTCGCGGCGGCGGCCCGGCACGCGAGTCGTCGCGTGCAGTTCGGCCGACCTCTCGCCCAGCTTGAACTGATCAAGAAGAAGATCGCCTACCTCGCCGCGACCGCCTACGCGATGGAGGCCACCACCTACCAGACGGCCGCCCTCATCGACCGGGGTGCCGAGGATTACATGCTCGAAACCGCCATTCTCAAGGTCTTCTCGACCGAGGCCCTCTGGCAGGGCGTCTACGAGACCTTGCAGGTCCACGGCGGGCAGGGCTATTTCACCGATGAACCCTACGAGCGCATGATGCGAGACGCCCGGATCAACACCATCGGCGAGGGCGCCAACGAGGTCCTCAAGGCGTTCATCGCACTGGTCGGCATGCGCGAAATCGGCGAGGGATTGAAGGCGACGCTCGACGGTCTCAAACGGCCCTCGACCTTTCTGCCGACCTTCTGGGACTATACCCGCGACCACATCAGCAAGATGGCGGGCGTGCCGGTCGTTCCGGTGGCCTCGCCGATGCTTCGACCGATGGCGGGGGCCCTCGGGCGCAGGGTCTCGCGGTTCGGAAGGACCGTCGAGCGGATGCTGATCACTCATCGCGAGGCCATGCTCGATCGCCAGTATCATCAGGAACGTCTCGCCGACGCGGCCATCGCGCTGGTAACATCGGCCTGCACCCTCTCCCGCTGGGACCGTTCCGAATCGCTCGGCCAGGCATCGACCTCCGAGCGGTCGGCGGCCGAGTTGTACCTACGGATGGCGAATCGCCGGTTCGACGATTCCCTCCGCGCCCTGCATTCGAACGAGGACCGGCTGACCACCGAGGCCGCCGACGCGGCCCTTCGAACCTGGGGCGATCGGCCGGCCTTGCCTTGAGATTCCAAGCGAGGGGCCGACATCCATGGTTCGTCGAGGTCTATGGACCGCCGTTCTCGGAGCGATCGCGATCATGACGGATGGAAAGACGGGGGCGGACGAGCCGTCCGCACGTTTCAAGTATCCCGAGCCCCCGCGCTCGGAGACAGTCGACGTCTACCACGGCCAGAAGATCGCCGATCCCTATCGGCCCCTCGAAGACCCCGACTCACCCGAGACCCGTGCCTGGGTCGACGCCGAGAACCGGGTCACGTTCCAGTACCTCGCCTCGATCCCCGAGCGTGAGTCGATCAAGCAGCGGCTGACCACCCTCTGGGATTACGAGAAATACAGTCCGCCGGAACTCGAGGGCGGTCGCTACTTTTACTCGTACAACACCGGGCTCCAGAACCAGAGCGTCCTCCACTCGGCCACGAGTGTCGAGGGCCCGGGCTCCGTCCTCCTCGATCCGAACACACTTTCCGCCGATGGCACCGTGGCGCTCTCGGGGCTCTCGGTGAGCAAGGACGGCCGGCTCGTCGCCTACGGAATCGCCGCGGCCGGGTCTGACTGGAACGAGTGGAAGGTCCGCGACGTCGCCACCGCGGCCGATGCCCCCGACCTCATCAAATGGGTCAAGTTCTCGGGCGCGGAGTGGTCGCCCGATGGCAAGGGCTTCTACTACGGCCGGTTCCCCGAGCCAAAGCCGGGTGAGGATCTCAAGGGCGCCAACTATTACCAGAAAGTCTATTACCACAAGCTGGGGACCTCGCAGTCCGAAGACCAGCTCGTCTGGGAAGACCCGGTTCACAAGGAATGGCGGGCGATGCCCCGCGTCACCGACGACGGGAAGTACCTCATTCTCACCCTCGAAAAAGGGACCGACGCGAAATATCGCGTCCTCTATCGGCCGCTCGACCGGCCCGATGTCGAGCCGATTCACCTCGTCGGCAACTTCGAGGCGGAATACGATTTCATCGACAATGACGGCCCGGTCTTCTGGTTCAAGACCAACAAGAATGCCCCGCGCGGCCGGGTCGTCGCGATCGATCTTCGCGAGCCGGATCCCTCACGCTGGCGGGAATTGATCCCGCACGCGGCGGATACGCTGGAATACGCCAATGTCGTGGGTGATCGACTCTTCGCCGTTTATCTCAAGGACGCCCGGACCGCGGTCCGCGTTTTCGACCTGACTGGCAAGCACCTCCAGGACGTCGAGCTTCCCGGGATCGGAACGGCGGTCGGTTTCGGCGGCCGGCGATCGGATCGCGAAACGTTCTACTCGTTCACCTCGTTCACGACGCCGTCGACCGTTTACCGGTACGACGTCGAGAAGGGGACCAGCACCGTCTGGAAGCGGCCAAAGGTGGCCTTCGACCCGGCCGATTACGAGACGCACCAGGTCTTCTGCACCAGCAAGGACGGCACGCGAATTCCCATGTTCCTCAGCCACAAAAAGGGGCTGAAGCGCGACGGAACGACACCAACCCTTCTCTACGGCTACGGCGGCTTCAACATCCCGCTCAAGCCGGCGTTCAGTCCGGCCGTCCTGGCCTGGATGGAGATGGGTGGCCTTTATGCCGTGCCGAACCTCCGCGGCGGCGGCGAGTACGGCGAGCAATGGCACCAGGCCGGGACCAGGCTCCGAAAGCAGAACGTTTTCGACGACTTCATCGCCGCCGCCGAATGGCTGATCGCGAACAACTACACCTCCACCCCGCACCTGGCGATCTCGGGCGGGTCGAACGGCGGCCTGCTCGTCGGCGCCTGCCTGACTCAGCGTCCCGACCTCTTCGGCGCGGCGCTCCCGGCCGTTGGGGTGCTCGACATGCTGCGGTTCCACAGGTTCACGATCGGATGGGCCTGGATCGACGACTACGGCTCGTCGGACGACCCCGACGAATTCCGCGCCTTGCTCGCCTATAGCCCGCTCCACAACGTCCGACCGGGAACCTGCTACCCGCCGACACTCATCACCACCGCCGACCACGACGACCGCGTTGTCCCGGCTCACAGTTTCAAGTTCGCGGCCGCGCTCCAGGCGGCGCAGGCGTGCGACCGTCCGGTCTTGATCCGGATCGAGACCCGCGCCGGCCACGGCGCGGGCAAGCCGACCAGCAAGCTGATTGAGGAGGCCGCGGATCGCTGGAGCTTCCTCGTCAGAACGATCGCGGCCCGGCCGAATGGACTACCGGGCCCGAAAGAGTGACCAGGGGCCGCACTTCAGATCCCTGAGAAGCCCCCGCATCCACTGGTATTCGGGATGGGCTTCCAGGAAGGGCTCGGCCAGAAAGTCGGACCCCTGGTGACCCACCTGACCCCAGAAGGCGAGCTTCTCGGCGAGCGCGGCATCGGCCACCTTCGAGGTGACGGTGCCGCCCGGATAATACGGGGCCCAGTCCCATTCGGGGATGCCGCGGGGCGAGACCTCGGTTCGGCCGTTGAGGGTTCGCTCATCGGCGCCTCGAACCTTGAGAATCACGTCGAAATCGTCGTTCTCCAGCTTCTTTGCCAGCTCCACATCGATCTTCCCGCGATGCTCGGCGATGAGCTGCTCCCACCGTGTTTTTCGGGCGTTGGGGGATGACGCCTGGTTCTGGACGTCGAACTTCGTCTCCTCGCCGATCAGCTTTGGATGGACAGGAAAGTTGGAGCCGAAATAACAGCCGTCCTTCGTTCTCTCGACGGTGTGATTCTTCAACCCCAACTCGAACCGGGCGATTTCCCCGGTCTTGTTATCACCGACGAGCCAGTCGTTGGCGTATCCGCCGTTATTGCCGTCGAGCATGATCCGGACGAAATCGTCGATCGATCGGCTGTACTGCATCGCCTTGCGAGCCCGGACGAACTCGGGCTTGCCTGCCGGGTCCCACCCCTCGAACTGCGTGATCGTCGTCTCCGTGACCAGGATGCCGGCGGCATTGATCGAGAAATCATCGTCGCTGACGATCACCCCCGGCAGGCCGTCCATGATCAGACGCGACCCCGATTCGGGCTTGATCTCGAAGACGATGTTCCATCGCGAGCCGATGACGTAGTTCGTCCAGTTATTGTGGCCGATCACGATCCGGCCGTCCTTCGTGTAGGAGCCGGTCGCGATGAAGGCGCTGCAATTTCCGGGCGAGTGGGTCGTCGGAGCCTTCCCCTCGCGGCGATCGAGCCAGGGAACGTAGTAGTACGGCAACTCCTCGCTGGCGTTCAGCGCGACAATGTCCCAGCGGTCGACCGCGACACCCCGGCTCGACGCACCGGCGACAATCCCGTCGATCTCCCGACGGTATTCGTCGTCGACCCGAGGCCAGAGCATCTCCTCGGCCGCCTTCCGATAGAAGGACCAGTCGCGTCCCGTGGTCTTCGGGAAGTACGATGAGGCGACCCGAAGGAAATCGGCGATCTCCCCGGCCAGCAACCGGCCATGCTGATATCCGACCTCGTCGGGCGTTCCCTCCAGTTGGACGAGGATCCACCCGTCCTGAACGGTTCGGGAAGCACCCCTCATCCGGGCCGAGTCGGGCGCCGAGGTGGGTGGGGCCGGGTAAGCGAGCCCCGAGCAGACCGCGACGATCGCGGTCCCGAGGGCGATCCGGCAGGAATCTCGCAACGGCATGGGTAAAACCTCTTCGGAGCCGACGGCAACAGAAACCCTGGCTGGAAACAGGGTAGGGGATCACGACGCATCCCGCAACGCGCCGGCAGGACATCGGTTCTTCTCGCGGTATTGATCCGATCGATCGCGTCGATGACGGCCAACCAAAACCGGGGCCCGCGGGACAATCGCAACTGGCCGAGAATTCTTTGACCCGAAAGGAATTTTGTTGCCTCGTCGCCGGTTTATTCTACGGTATCAATGAGGGTAGAGATCCTGGATGGTCCAGCGTCCCGGAGCAGGCTGGGCGAGGATTTTTCCCCGACAACACGAGGAGGTGTTCTTTGAAGGACTCTCCCATGCGCGTCGTTTGCGAGGGATGCCTGCGGAGTCTGGAGATCGAGCAGGCCGGGCCGGTGGTCATGCAGGTGGCCTGCCCGTTCTGCGGGCAGTCGATCGATAGCCGATCGGGTCTGGCGGTCCCGAGCGAGGACGAAACGCATATTCCCTCACCGTCGAAGGAGTCGCGGGGCGACGAAACACCCGAGACGATCGACTGGGCTCAGGCCTGGAGCCGGGGAACACTGGGATCACTCGGGCGGTTTCATCTTCGCGAACGGCTCGGCGACGGCGGATTCGGCCAGGTCTTCCTGGCCTACGATCCCCGGCTCGACCGCGACGTCGCGCTGAAGGTCCTGAAGCAGCCCGATCCGAACGATCGCATCATGGAGCGATTCTTCCGGGAGGCGAGAGCCGTGGCACGGCTCGATCATCCCAACATCGTGGCCGTTCATGACGCGGGCGTCGATCACGGCCGATGCTGGGTGGCCTACCAGCTCGTCAGCGGACGCCCTCTCTGGTGGTATCGCGACCGGCAGCGAATGGATGCGACGACCGCGGCGCGGATCATCCGGGATCTGGCCGACGCGGTTGGCCATGCCCACGCGATGGGGGTCGTCCACCGCGACATCAAACCCGGGAACGTGATGATCGACGATCAGGGCCGGCCCCGGCTGATTGACTTCGGTCTGGCCCGCAGGTCGGACGTCGAGTCGGACCTGACCCGCGACGGCGTGGTCGTCGGCACTCCCGCCTACATGAGCCCCGAGCAGGCCATTGGGATGAGCCGACAGGCCGACGAGCGGAGCGACGTCTATAGCCTCGGCGTCCTCTTCTTCGAACTGCTTTGCGGACGGCGCCCGCACGAGCTCGACAGCTCAACCCCTTCCGAGGGCCCTCCGTCCCGGCATCCGAAATCGCTACCCGACATCCGAACCGTGAGCCGAGGGACGCCTTCTCGCCTCGCCGCGATCTGCGCTCGGGCCATGTCGCCTCGGCCGTCCGACCGATACCCGACCGCCCGCGCTTTGATGGAGGACATCGACGCCTGGCAGGCGAGCCGGCGATTGCGGGGCCTCCGATTCGCCATCGGCGCCACGACACTGATCTTGCTGGTGGGCATGGCCCTCTCGGCGATTTCCATTCCACGGCTGGTCCACCGAGGGGAGCTACCCGAGGTTGCCGGCCACCTGCCGGCACCCGCTCAGGGGGAATCCAGCCTGCTGATCCCGGTGAACGTGGCCACTGTCCCCGGCAAATCTCCAATCAAGGAGGACCGCGAGGAGCTCGACCCGACCCAGTTTTACTACAGCTCGGCTGAGATGAAGCTCTACCATCTGGGTTCGTGTCAATATGCGAAAGGCATGAGCCGGGCGAGACGAGAGAAGCTCTCCTCGCTCGATGAGGCGCGCGAACTCAATCTCCGACCCTGTTCTCGATGTGTCCCGGGCCACTCCCGTGGTCGGCCCGCTTCCGACGAGGGTGATTCGTCGTCGAGCGATTGACCATTCCACCGCTCGATTGACCCGGTCCGGCCGTCCGCCGATACTGTTGCCATCGATCGGACCTCGCCCCGGCGGGCTTCGGGGCGGGGAGAAGCTTCGACAGGCGGCTGGGCCGTTCTCATGGGGTTCATCATCCTTGGCGCGGCGGTCGGACTCACCGCGATCGTCGGCCTGATCGGCTGGCGATGGGCGCGCGCCGCCAGCGACCTCCGGCGGGGTCTTGAAGAACTCCGGCGAAACGCCCGGTCCCAGTTTGTCCGGGGCGGGCCCGGCGGGTCCATCGGCCGGCTGGTCGAGACCTACAATCTCGCCGCCACTGAGATTGAGGCCCGGATCAGCCGGCTGGAACGCGATCGCCAGCAGCTTCTCGTCGTTCTCGAAGCGATGGCCGAGGCCGTGATCGCCGTCGATGCACGCCACCGGCTCCTCTTCGCCAACGCCGGCGCACACCGACTTTTTGGCCTGCATCCGTCATCCGTCGGACGAATGGTCCCCGAGCTGATCCGAAGCCCCCGCGTTCAGGAGGCCGTCGAGGCCACCCTCCGCCTCCGCGGTTCGCAATCGTATCGATCCGAACTCCAGATGACCGGCCGCGATAGCTCCATCCGCGGCCCTGGTCCCACCTCCGAGCGCCACCTGGCTGTCCGAGGAACGCCGCTCCCAGGCCATCCCCCCTCGGGCGCCGTCCTCGTCTTTCACGACGTGACCGACCTCCGACGCCTCGAACGGATGCGACAGGACTTTGTCGCCAACGCCTCGCACGAGCTGAAAACGCCCCTGGCCTCGATCAAGGCCTACACGGAAACCCTCCTCGACTGGGCCCTGCATGACGATTCCGTCAACGTCCGATTCCTCGAACGGATCGACGAGCAGGCCGAACGACTCAACCAGTTGATCCTCGACCTCCTCAGCCTGGCCCGACTCGAAAGCGGACAGGGTGTCTTCGATCACCAGCCGATCGATCTGTCTCCCGTCCTCGAATCCTGCATCGAATCTCACCGCGACCGCGCCTCGGCCAAAAACCTCCAGCTTTCCTTCGACGTCTCCGGTCTTCCCGATGGTACGCTCGTCGTCGCCGACGAGGAAGCCATCCGACAGGTCGCCGATAACCTGATCGACAACGCAATCAAGTACACGCACGAGCAAGGATCCGTTCACGTCCGCTGCACCCTCGAGTCCGATGAGGTCATCATCGAGGTCACGGACACCGGGATCGGAATCCCCCGCGAAGATCTTCCTCGAATCTTCGAACGATTCTACCGGGTCGACAAGGCTCGGAGCCGCGAGCTTGGCGGAACCGGCCTCGGCCTTTCCATCGTCAAGCATATCGTCCTTTCCATTGGGGGGAGCATTGATGTCTCCAGCCGTCCTGGCACCGGATCCCGATTCACGATCACCCTACCGCCGTTCCGCCCTCCATCCATCGCTTCTCCTCCTTCCGGATCGAACCACCCCAATTCCAGCACCGAGACCGAAAGCCGAGGGCCTGGTGAAACTCATGCGAAACTCACACAATCTTCATGATACGGCGGTAAGCTGATACTGTTGTTCAAACAGCCGCGAAGAGGCGATCCCTTGATGACGGCGGCTGGGTGTTCTCCGGGGAACAGAGCGGATGAGACAGATTCGTGCGTGGATGCTCGGCGTTGGGGCGTGCTTCGCGGCCCTGGGGCTCTCCGGATGTGGCGATGAGGCGGATCATTCCGGGTCGGCGCCTGTGGGGACGGGGCCAGCCTCGACGATCGTGATCGACGGGTCGAGCACGGTCGTCCGGATCAGCGAGGCCGCCCAGAAGGCGTATCGGGCCGTGGCGCCCGAGGTGACCATCACGGTGGACGAGCACGGGACCGGCGGTGGCTTCGCCCGGTATCTCCAGGACGAGGTCGATATCGTCGATGCCTCGCGCCTCGCCAAGAAGGACGAGGAGGCGAAGGCCCGGGAGCAGGGGATCGAATGGACCCGCTTCCTGGTTGGTTACGATGGAATTACCCTCGTCGTGAATCCAAAGAACGACTTTGTCAAGGAAATGACGGTCGAACAACTGAAGGCGCTCTGGGAGCCCGAGAGCAAGGTCAAGACCTGGAAAGACCTTGATCCGAGCTGGCCGGCTCGTCCGATCGTGTTGTACTCGCCCGATAACGACTCGGGCACGTTTGAGTTCTTCACCGAGGCCATTGTGGGCAAGGCGAAGAGCCAGCGTGACGATGTGCAGCAGAACTCCTCGGATAACTCGCTCGTCCAGGGGGTCGCGGGCGACACTGACGGCCTCGGCTACTTCGGCTACGCCTATTACGCGGCCAACAAGGACAAGCTCCGCGCGGTTGGGGTCCGCAAGTCGAAGGAGGCCCCGGCCATCCTGCCGAGTCCCGAGACCATCAAGGACAAAACCTACTCGCCGCTCTCGCGCCCGCTCTTTCTCTACGTGAAGAACAAGTCGGCCCGGCGGCCCGCCGACTCGAAGTTCCTCCGCTTCTACCTGGAGAAGATCGACCAATTCGCCGAGGAGGGCGGCTACAATCCCCCGACTCCAGCGGACAAAGCGCAGAACAGCGAGGCGCTGGCCGGGCTGCTCGGCGACGCCAGGAAGCCTGCCTCCGCCGAGTCGACGAAGTAAGAGGTTTTCCATGAGATCCCCCGCCGCGGCGAAGCCAGAGCCGTCGCGCTCCCTGACCGAGGTAGAACTCTGGGGCGGCCACTCCCGGGCGGCCATGATCTACGAGGCGGCCGTGACCATCGGGCTGATCCTCTCGGCCGTGATCACGATACTGACCACCATCGGGATCATCCTGGTCCTTGGTGTGCAGAGTTACGAATTCTTTACAACGGCGCACGTCGGACTCGGCGAATTCCTCT
>DAIDKV010000013.1 GCA_027449865.1 Planctomycetales bacterium | reverse complement strand
AGGCCGAAGGATCTACCGGAAACCGAGGTGCATCGGGGGTCCTTCGGGAAAAATGCAACCCAAATGGCCGGCCGTTCCATTACTCTCGTGAAGGACGAGGGCAACGCCGTCTCTCGGAGGACCGACCCCTTGGCGACCACGAAAAACCGGGCGTTGTTGCGGCAGATCGGGACCCTGTTCAACCTGGGGACAATCGGCGAGCTGACCGACGGTCAGTTGCTCGAACGGTTTGCCCGGGGCGATGGCGAGGCCGCCGAACTGGCCTTCGGGGCGCTGGTGGAGCGGCACGGGGCGATGGTCCACCGCGTCTGCCGGTCGCAGTCGCTCGACGTCCACGATGCCCACGACGCGTTTCAGGCGACGTTCCTGATCCTGGTCGAGAAGGCGCCCGGGCTCTGGGTCCGCGACTCGCTCGGGCCCTGGCTGCACCGGGTCGCGATGCGGACGGCCGCCTGCGCCCGCTCGTCTGCGATCCGCCGCCGACGTCTCGAACTCCGCGCCGCCGAGGAAAAACCCAATCGCGAGGCGTCGCCCGAAGACGCCGAGCGGCTCCGACTCCTGCACGAGGAGATCGAGCGATTGCCCGAGCGATACCGGGTGCCGATCATCCTCTGCGACCTCGAAGGCCGGACCTGCGAGGAAGCGGCGCGGGTGCTCGGGCGACCTGTTGGAACGATCAAGAGCTGGCGCGCCCGCGGTCGCGAGCGATTGAGACACCAATTGATCCGGGCTGGCCTGGCGCCCTCGGCGGCGGCCGTCCTGGCGACGGCGCCCGAGGTGGCGCGGGCGATGCCGGCCGCCGAGCAGGCCGCCCAGGCGCTCGCCTGCATTTTGTCCGATCGGATGGCCGCCGGGACGGTCCCGGCGTCGGTTTCCCTGCTGGTCAAAGGAGTGATCCGGATGATGTTCCATCGACAGTTGCGGTCGGTCTTCACGACAGTCTGCGCCCTGGGAATCGCGGGCGGAGGCGTCGCCTCGGTCGCGATCCCGGCCGACGACCATTCGAAGCAAGGCAACGCCATCTCGACGACGCAACCGGTCCCGTCCGATCCACCGAAATCGAAGCGTGCCGAGCGCCCGAAGCTCGACGAACGGACGGCCCCGGATAGCACGCCCCCGCGCCCCGCGCAGATCGCCGCGAATTCGAAGGTACTGCGCGGTGAGGCTTGGCCGATGTCGCTCCGCGACGCCATCCGGTGCGCTCTCGAGAACAACGGGAACATCCGCGTCGTCCCGGTCGTCGATTCCACTTTGAGCTCGTCCGGCCCGCCGCCGATCGGAATCCAGCGGTTGAGGCGCAGGCCCGAAGAAGATGAGCGATTCCAGTCCGAACTCATGGCCGTAGTGCGCTCGGTCGAGCAGCAATACTGGAACCTGGTGCAGGCTCACGTCCAGCTCTGGGCCGCGGATCGGGCGGTTGGGCTGGCGAGGGAAGTCTACAATCGCGAGCAGGCCGAGTTGCTCGGTCACCGCGGAGTCGTCGCCGATGTCGCCGAGGCCGCCCAGCGACTCGGGCAGTTCAACCTCGACCTGGTGACGCGAACCTCCGATGTGATCACCACCGAGCGAATGCTCCGCAATCTTCTCGGCCTGCCGGCCGCGGACAATCGGCGTATCGTTCCGACGACATCCCCGACCGAGGCCCATCTCGAGCCCAACGAGAAGAAGGCCATTGCGACGATGCTGGAGCATCAGCCGGATATTCGACAGGCCCGCTCAAACGTGGAGGCCACGGAGCGATTCCTGGCCGCCGAAAAGCGGGCGGGCAATGGAAGGAACGCGGAAACCGATCGCCTGGAATTCGTCCTGGAACGCAACAAGGCTTATCTGAAGCAGGTTATCAATCAAACCACGTACTCGCTCTTCCGGTTCCTGCAGGAGACCGACGTCAATTACAAGCAATTCGAGAGCGCGAGGCGGCTTCGAACCGCCGCCGCCCAGCGGCTCGACACCCAGCGCGCCTTTTATGAGGAAGGCCGGATCACGCTCGACCGCTTCATCGACGCGATCAGCCAGTGGTCCACCGCGGTCGCAACCGAGTCGCAGTATCTGACGAGCTACAACGTTTCGATCGTCGCCCTGGAAGAGGCCAAGGGGACACTGCTGGACGGGATCGTCACCGAGGTGCCCGGAGATCATACGTCGAGCGAAAGCGCAACCGATGAGCGTGTGATTGAGGCGGCCGAACGCCCGAAGGCATCCCCTGATGCGAAGCGTCCGGCCGCGAAGAAGGCTGAACCCTCAGCGACCACCTATTCGTTCCACTTCACGATCGGCCGGGGCCCACAGCCGATGGAGATCCGCGGATCGATCACCGTCGCCCCGGCCCGGGACGCGAAGTAACCCGCCCCGACGGAGCGATCTCCCTTCATCGGGGCGTCGTCCCACGGACGCCGTCCCCGATCGCTAGCCAGCGCCAACCGCGATAGCGGACCAGAGACTCAGGGACTCAGGGCCAGGCGATCGGCGACCGCCAGGACGACGCGGAAGCGCGTTCCCTCGCCGAGGGTGCTATCCACCTCCAGCCGGCCGCCCTGGTCGTGGACCATCCCGTGCGTGATGCTCAGCCCGAGGCCCGTCCCCTCGCCGACCGGCTTCGTCGTGAAGAACGGATCGAAGATGTGCGGCAGGACGTCGTCGGGGATGCCGCAGCCGTTATCGGCGACCTCGACGACCACGTCGCCGTTGGCCGATGTCGCCGTGATCGCGATCCGGCCGTCGAGCCGGTGGGTCTGCTCGATCGCCTGCGAGGCGTTCACCAGCAGGTTCAGGAAGACCTGGTTGAGCTGCGCCGGCGATCCGGCGACCATCGGGACCGGAGCCAGTCGCTCATCGACCACGATTCCACGGCGATCGAGTCGGCCCCGGATCATCTCCAGGGCCGATCGGATCGCCTCGTGAACATCGGCGTGGTTGTCCTCGGCGCGGTCGAGTCGGGCGAAGCCGCGGAGGTTGTGGACGATGTCGGCCACGCGCTTGACGCCCTGGCGAGTGCTCTGGAGCAGCCTTCCGAGGTTTTCGCGGATGTAGTCCAGTCCGATCTCATCGGCGATCTCGTCGATGCGATTCGCGAGGTCGGGACGGGCACAGGCCAGCTCGGCGCGGCCTTCCTCGTAGATCGAGAGCAGGTCGATCAGCGATCGGGCGTCGCGGTCGAGGACGGCGAGGTTGTTGGCGATGTAGGCCAGCGGATTGTTGATCTCGTGCGCCACGCCGGCGGAAAGCATTCCGAGAGAGGCCAGCTTCTCCGACTGCGCGACCCGCCCTCGCATCTGCTGACGCTCCAGAAACTGGCCGATCTGGCTGCCGAGGCTGGCGGTCATGGCGAGGGTGGCCGGGTCGATCGGTCGGGCCTCTCGGCTGAAAAAGCCGATCACGCCCAGGC
>DAIDKV010000012.1 GCA_027449865.1 Planctomycetales bacterium | reverse complement strand
TGACCGACTTTCTTGCCCCCCGTATTAAAGTGCCACGCCTATCGCCGGCTGGAGCCGGCTCCTACAACAGATGGCGGCCCACGCGATGCCATCGGTCACTCGAAATCAGCCAGTCAATGCTCTTGTGGGATTCGGCCAAGGTCTCTGGACCTATATATCATAGATACATCTATATTATTCAGTTTATCCTCGGCCTATTCAGTTTGACCGAACTCCGGGCAGGCTCGTCACGCTGAGGCGGGTTCTCTTCGGACTTTCACGCAGAGAGGCCAGAGGTCGCAGCCGAGGGGAGCGATCGTCCGTGGTGGAATCCCGCTTTCCATGCCCCTCCCTCGGTGCGTGAAGATTCTCTGGAAGGTTTTTGTGGGTGGCGCTGTAATCTTTATGTCGAGTGCGAGCGAGCCATTCGGACGATTGGCCAACCAGGAATCCTGTGCGTGGGCTCGCCCCCTTCCGAACCCGGATTCGATCCGGCGAGGCTCATTCTGAGGGCCCTCGACATTGTCGTCCGGTTCGACCGTTTGTCGGCGGTCGACCGATCATCGAGCAAGCGGACATCATCTGGGCGGGATCAGACTCGGGACGGTAGGCAGAGGAATTTCGGAAATCCTCCTCCTGCTCTCCACGGCATTTCCGCTCAGGGAGCGGTGCCGGAGACGGTTTCGATCTCCGTCGGGTGAACGGCCAGGCGCCGAAGCCCGCTCCCCGATGTCCCGGCATTTCAACCAGGCGGGTCCGCTCGCCAATCCGGTGTCCGACCCTCCGATTCGGATCGGATCGGATCGGCCCGGTCGCGGAAGCACTCGCTCCGACAGATCGGGGTACGCCCTGATCCGGCCGTAAACCCGGACCGGCTTCATCGAGCCGACGTTCCGATCCCGATTTCCCCGCACAGGGATTCGGCGTCACCGATTCGTATTCGTCGGGTGAAGAGGTCGCCCGGATTGGGGAAGAAGAATTTCAGACGCTTCCCCACTCATCCGGATCCTCTTTTCCCTATCACCGTCAGCACCGCACGATTTTCTCTCGGATCTCCCTTCGAAAAGGACACCACCATGTCAGCGATCAACTGGAACGACGGTCAGCTCATCACGATCAAGGGCGGAGACACCGCGACCTGCACAGGCGGTCTGAACCCTGGGCAGCTTTACGCCCTGTTCTTCTACAATTCGGCCCAGAATCAAACCAGCGCGTCGGTCAAGGTCGTGTGGAGCAACAGTAAGCAACCGATCACGGTGACCGTGCCGGGGACCACTCAGGAAATGGGTCTCGCCGCGCTCTGTTTCGTATCGGGCGATGACACCAACACCGTGAGCGCCGCTCTTTCCTCTGGTACAAATAACCCCCAGGTCTCGGCATTCATCGGGAGTGTCGCGATGCCGACGAACACCAACGGGATCACGAACGTGCAACTGCCCCTGGATGGGCAGCAGCATCCGTTGACGAGGTTCACTCGCTATTACGCGGTCCCGCAGATGCACTGGTATTCGGCGACGCTACAGAGTGATATTAATCAATTCATCTCGGTCCAGTTCATGCAAAACTCGGCGACCGTCAATATTGTCAACACTGTCGCAGATCCTGACAGCGTGATCCAATACACGTCGCCCTCCACAAAGGACATGGTTAAGGTTTCCACCTATAGAAAGCAAAGCGCCGATTGGAGTTTCCAGGGGAACGGTAGTCAGGTCGTCTGGATCAACGCGGACAGCGTTTCCAACACAAGTTCCACTCTTTCCGTCCAATCGCTGTCCCAGCTTCGTTCGCTCTAATTCTTCGCGGGCAGAACACAAGGGGTCGGAGAAGAATGGCACGCTCTGCAGGCTTCCAGGAAGCGTCCGGGCAAGCTCGCTGACGACCATCTTCTCCGGATTCCTGCCCGCGACGAACAAATCGGGGACATGGCAGGACGCTGCTAGAGCGCGTTACCGTTGGATGGCCGATGTCTACTACCAACCCGACGCGCCAGCGAGGGTCTTCGTGTCGGAACCCTCGCTGGCGCATCGGGTTGGTAGGAGGAGTCCGCTCCCACCGGCATCGTCCATGCAACCGTTAATCGCTCCAAGACCAAGGTGTCAGGACCCATGGTGGATGGGCCCTGACACCATATTCAGGGTCGTTACGCTGCTGAGGTGGGTATTCTTCGGATTTCACGCAGAGACGCAGAGGTCCGCAGAGACGCAGAGAAGCCAGAGGTCAAGCGGATGTTATCGTTGAATGTCCCTGGTTTTGGCAGGCTGCCTCTGGAGGTGACGCCGAGATGACGGTTTTCTCGGCGTCTCCGCACTCCTCGGTGTCTCTGCGTGAAACTCTTCCTTCCGACCATCCCAGCCATCAATTGGTCAGGTCGCCCGGCCTCACGTTGGCGCGGTCCTTCGGGTTCACAAACCAGAACCAGTCGAGGCCCTTGCCGGCCCGGAGCGTGTTGGCGTTCGTCGTGTTGTACGTCACCTGAATCCGAGTCCGGATCGATGCGACGTCCGCCGCCAGCGCCGAGGCACTCCCCGCACTCGTTTCGATGTCCTGGATCCACGATGTCAACACCTGCTCCAGCGTGTCGCTGGCGCTGGTGAGTTGCACCGAGCCGTCGATCAGGATGTTGTTCCCCTTGCCGGCCCGGATTGTGTGGCGGCCCAGGCCGCCGACCAGCAGGTTGTTCCCATTGCCGGCCGTGATGCTGTCGTCGCCGTTCCCCTCGACCACTACATTGTTGCCGTCGCCAACGTTTACCTCGTCGTTCCCGTTGCCGACCGTCACCAGATTGTTCCCGTCGCCGAGGAAGACCCGGTCGTTGCCGTTGCTCAGGGTGACCGTGTTGTTACCGTCGCCCAGGAAAACCTGGTCGTTGGCCGGGCCGGTGCCCGTCGAGAGCGTCGTGATCGTCTTGTTCCCGTCGCCGCCGATCACGGTGTCGTTGCCACCACCGAGGTTCACCTGATCGTTGCCATTACCCAGCGCGATGGTGTCGTTGCCATTGCCCACGGTGATGATGTTCGACCCAACGCTGGTGGACTGGGAATTGTGACCGTCGCCCCAACCATTCCCGTCGGACCAGCCGCCGCCAATCTGGATCTCGTCATTGCCGTTGCCCGCAACAACGACGTTGTTCCCCGTGCCGAGAACCACGTTGTCACGGCCGTCGCCCACGGTGACCTTGTTGTCGCCGTTGCCCAGAGTCACATTGTCGCGGCCGTTGCCCAACGTGATGAGATTCGACCCGGCGCTGGTGGACTGGGAATCGTTGCCCTGGCCCCATCCATTCCCATCGGACCAACCCCATCCGTTGCCGAAGCCCCAGCCGATGCCATCGGACCACCCACCGCCGAAGCCCCAGTCGCCGAAACCCCAGCCAAAGCTGTTCGACCACCCGCCGGCCTGGATGTTGTCGTTTCCGTCGCCCGCGACGACGACGTTGTTCCCCGTTCCGAGGCTCACGGTGTCGTTGCCGTTGCCCAGGGTGACGGTGTTGTTGCCGTTGCCGAGGGAAATGTTGTCGGAACCGTCGCCCTCGACCACCGTGGCGGGGAGGTTGACGCCCGGGCCGAAGGCGATGGTGTCGTTCCCCTGGTAGCCGTAGAAGGCGAACGCCGTGGGGGGCGTCGCGAAGGTTTGCTTCACGTCGGTTCCGCCGAGGTTCGCCCAGAGGGTCAGGATCGTGGAATCGTCGTGGCCGGGGACCGAGGCGTTGTACAAAAACACCTTGTCGGCCCCGCTCGAACCGACCACCACGAGCGTCGAGCCGACGACATGGGCGCCGGTGCCGAGCACGGTCTGGTTCGCGATCGTCGAGGACGATCCGGCGTCGAGCTTGTCGCCGAGGTAGACGGCCTGCACCGTGAAGGCGCCCGGTGAGGTGGGGTCGTAGGCCAGGGTGGCCGTGCCCGAGGCCGAGAGCGGGATCGGCGAGCCGTCGGGCGTGCCGTTCAGGTAGAACTGGACCGAGCCGGTCGGCGTGCCCGAAAGCGACGGCGTGACCTTCGCCACATAGTCAACGACCTGGCCCGGGACGACGTAGGCCGGGAGGGTCAGGGACGTCGTGGTCGCCTGCTGGTCGGTCAGATCGAACGAGACGGGATTCCCCTCGGGGACCGAGGCGATGACCTCAAACGTTCCGACGGTGCTGGAGCCCGCGGAGGCGTTCACCGACGCCTTTCCGCCGGCGATCGGGGCCGCGATCGTCGCCCCGGTCGCACCGCCGGCGGAGAGGACGGCCGAGGCCCCGGTCGAGGGCGCTGTGAATGTGATCGTCCCGTTGTTGAGGACGAGGTTCGGGTCGTTCGCGGTGACACTCACCGTCAGCGGCGAGGCGAACGGCTGGCCGAGCGTCGTCGACTGGCCGCCGCCGGAAACAGCCGAGATCGTGAAGCCCTGACTCTCGAAGGCGCCGATGTCCGGCGCACCGAGGCGAGCGAAGCCGCGCTGGTCGGTGGTCGTATAGCCGGGAACAGTGGTTGATCCGGCATCGATGGCCGGGCTCCCCGGGACCAGGGCGATGGTCTGGGTCGGCCCGCCGTAGTTGCCCAGGATCGGCTGGCCCTTGCCATCGACGGCGAAGATCGAGGCGATCGGGATCACGCCGCCGGTGGCCGTGCCGACGATGTTGCCGTCCACGCCGTTGGTCAGGCCGCCCGAGCTACCCGGGTCGCCGATCAGGTTATTCTGGCCCCCGAGGCTACCGAAGCGATTAACGATGTCGCTCGGCGAGCCGCCGGCCAGGTTGCCCGCGACGATCGTGTCCGACAGGCCTATCGATCCAAACTCGCTACACAGTCCCCCTCCGGATCGAGCAGAGTTGCCCGAGATGGTGGAGTCGGTCAGATCCATGTTCCCGAAAAAACCGTAGATCGCACCGCCGTCGAAGGCGGAGGAATTGCCCGAGATGGTGGAGTCGGTCAGATCCAAGATCCCGAAATTCTCGTAGATCGCGCCGCCGCTCTCCGAGGCGGAGTTACCCGAGATGGTGGAACCGGTCAGATCCACGGTCCCCCCCTTCGCGTAGATCGCGCCGCCGCGGTCCGAGGCGGAGTTACCCGAGATGGTGGAGTCGGTCAGTTCGACGGTCCCCCGATTCACGTAGATCGCGCCGCCCTCGTCGGCGGAGGAGCTACCCGAGATGGTGGAGCCGGTCAGTTTGACGGTCCCGGTGTACAGGTTGATCGCGCCCCCGTAATGGGCGGAGGAGTTATCCGAGATGGTGCAATTGGTCAGTCCCACGGTCCCGCTGTACGTGTAGAGGGCGCCGCCTCCGTAAGCGGCGGAGTTGTCCGAGATGATACAATCGGTCAGCGTGAGGTGGCTGGAGGATTGCTGATTATTGATCCCTCCACCCTCTTCGACGCTGCCGCCGCCCTTGATGGTCAGCCACGAGAGCGAGACCGGGGCGGCGTTGAAGGAGAAGATCCCGAAGCTGCCATTGCCCTGGAGCGTCACGCCCACGTTCGACGGGCCGGTGATCGTCGTCGTCAGCGGCAGGTTGGCCAGGGACATCGTCCCGGTCAGGGCGATCGTCTGGTTCGTCGAGCCGAAGACGGCAGGGTCGAAGGTGATCTCGGCGCCGGGGTAGGTGTTCGCCAGTTGAACGGCGCCGGGAAGGCTCAGTGTCCCGGCCGTCGTGTCCACTGCCCCGGATGTCGTCTCAACGACCAGCGAGACCTGCACGGCGCCGATGTCCACCACGGCACCACGAGGCATGCCGCGTTGGTCGGTGGCCGAGTAGTCCGAAACGGAGGCTGAGCCCGCTCCGATCGCCGGGCTCCCCGGAGCCAGAGCGATCGTCTGGGTCGGGCCGCCGTAGTTGCCCAGGATCGGGTTGCCGTTGCCGTCAACCGCGAAGATCGAGGCGAGCGGGAACGCCCCGACGAGATTGCCGTCGGTGCCGCCGGAGAGGCCGCCGACCGTCCCCGTCCCGACCAGCAGGTTGTAAGAACTGGTCGGGTCGAGGGTGCCGGAGACCGTGTCGGTGACGATGGTGTTGTCGAGCAGGACCGGGACCGAGCCCAACGAGGCAACTCCATCGCCCGTCGCGGTGCCGCCCTGGCTACCGTTCGTGAGCCCCGCGCCGCCGACAGCCGTGTTGCCGACGATCGTGCAGGCGTTCAGCGTGAGGGAGGCCGAACTACTGGCGACGGCAACGCCACCGCCCTCCGCGTTGTCGCCAAGGCCCCCGTTGGCATTGCCGGAACCGCCGACGGCCGAGTTCCCGACGATCGTGCTATCGATCAGCGAGACGGATCCGGGGCCGTCCGCGACGGCGAATCCACCGCCAATCGCGAGGCCCCCAACGGCCTGGTTGACGATGGTGGAACCACCGACGGCCGAGTTCCCGCTGATCGTGCTGCCGCTCACCAAGACCGACACGGAACCAGAAGCCGAGCCGATGGCGGCGATCCCGCCGCCCGTCCCTCTGCCACCCTGGCTCCCTACATTGTCGACGGCCCCACCGATGGCCGTGTTGCCACTGACCGTGCAGCCGTCCAGTGTGAGAGAGACAGAGCCAGAAGCGGCGATTCCGCCACCCGTCCCATCGCCGCCCGGGCTCGTCGTTCCTCTCCCCTTGCCGCCTTCGGCCGAGTTCCCGACGATCGTGGAGCCGCTCAACGTGAGGACGGCGGAGGCCGAGGCGGCGATCCCGCCGCCTACCCCGTTGCCACCCCCACCCGTGGCGGAATAGCCGGAGTCGCCGCCAATGGCCGCGTTGCCGCTGATCGTACTCTCGCTCAACGAGAGGTGTGCGGAGCCGGAAACGGCGATCCCTCCGCCCGTCCCGGCGCCTCCCGGGATCCCGATGTTCGCCCCGGAGTTGCCCACGGCCGTGTTGCCGCTGATCGTGCTGTCGGTCAGCGTCAGCGAGCCGCCGACCTCGTCGATCCCGCCGCCGGTCTGCGCGCGGCCGCCGGTGATCGTCAGCCCGTCGAGCGTCGTCGTGCCGCCGCTCTGGTAGAACACCCGAGAAGTGCCCCCGCCGCTGATCGAGAGCAGGCCGGCGCCCGGGCCCTGGATCGTCAGCGCGCCCTGCGTGTCCGTCAGGTCGATCTGGCCGGAGGCCAGCGCGATCGTCTGGGCACCGTTGGCGAACAGCGAGGACGAGAACTGCACGACGCTGGCGCCGGCGGTCTGCTCGGCCTGCTGGACCTCGTAGCGCAGCGTCCCGGCCGAACCGTTGTCGAGCAGGCTCGTCACCGGAAACACGTTGGCCGCCAGCAGCGTCCGGGCCTCCAGCACGTGCAGGTCGGGCCGGAGCCGCTGGTTCCATCGGCGACGGGCGGTACCAACCTGGCGGGGGCGACGATCGCGAGGGGTCTGGCCGCGGTGCATGCTTCGCTCTCCTGGCGAGGGTGTCGATCAGTCGGTGGTCGCGGGCGACCCGGCGCCCGATCACCGGGCGTCGGGCCTCCCCCGATCCCGCCGGACGGCGTCTTCGCCGGTCGCGGACGGAATCGGGAGATACGGGCCAACGCGGCGCCGGGGGGACCGGCACGCGTCGATGCCCGTGCGACTCTCCTAGGCGCAGCCGCCGCCCCAAACGCGCATCGGCCCGCGGAGAAATTTCCAAAGTCGAAAAATCAGGCTAAACGGCGGCCCCAGTGCGGCCAGAATGGGCGAGTCAGCGTGTTCGGGCGGCGGGCCCTGGTTTCTCGGCGGGATCGGGGCGGCGGCGGAGTTTGTCGAGGGAGACCTCTCCGTGCTTGCCGTAAACCTTCTGGAGAGTGGGGATCGACCGGAGGAGATCGGCGTGGCGGGCGGGGTCGTAGTCGATGCCAAGGATCTTGAGAGGGAGGTCGCGGATCGGGGAGTCGTCGGCGACGGGGGAGTTCTGGTAGTGCAGTTCCTCGATGGGAAGACCGCGGAGGGGCGAGAGGTCGGTGAGGGTCGGGATGTTCTGGAGAAGGAGGATGCGGAGCGGCATTCCCTTCAGCGGCGAGAGGTCGCGGACCTGGGTGTAGTTGAGGCAGAGGTCTTCCATCGGCATCCCCTTCAGCGGCGAGAGGTCCTCCACCGGCCCGAGGCCGAGATTCGCGTGGGCCAGTGGCATCCCCCGTAGCGGCGAGAGGTCGGCGGCTTGCGCGCCCCAGAGGCCCAGTTCGACCAGCGGCATGCCCTTGAGCGGGGAGAGGTCTCGGACCGGGGATTGGATCAGGATGAGCCGCTCCAGCGGCATCCCCCGCAGAGGCTCGATGTCCTCAACCCGGCCGTCGACGGTCTCGATCTCCTTGAGCGAGGTGAGGACCCGCAGCGGTGAGAGGTTGTGGAGGCCCCTGGCGACGAGCGAGCGGAACCCGGTGACGGCGTCCCGCTCGATCCGCCAGACGATGTCGTCTCCCTTGTATTCCGGGTTGAGCCGCCGGAGTCGGTCGGCGACCGCCTTCGCCTTTTCCCCGGCCGGCAGACCCGCGACCGATCGTTCCCAGGCGCGTTCGTCGGCCTCGGCGGGAGCGCGGACGGCGACGTCCGCGGCCGGCTGGGCGTTTGAAACCGGGGCCGGGGCCGTATCCTGGGCCATCGCGGGCTGGGCGTCGGAAACCCGCGCCGGGGCCGTATCCCGGGCCATCGCCCAGGCCAGGATCGCCAGGACAAGCGCGGTGGCGGCCATCGCTCGACGCCGGGAGGAGGGCCGGCGTCGGAGCGGGGCGTCCAGCGATCGGGCGAGGGCCTCGGCGACCTCGACCGCCGAGCCGAAGCGACGGGCCGGGTCTTTCTGGAGGAGTCGATCGACGACCGAGGCGAGCCCCTCGGGGATCTCGGGACGGGCCTCGCGGAGCGGGCGGGGGCGTTCGTCGGCGATCCGTCGGAGGATGGCCAGGACATTCCCTGCGCGGAACGGTGGGTGGCCGCAACAGGCCGCATACAGGACGGATCCGAGGCTGAAGAGGTCGGCCCGGTGGTCGGGCGATTCGCCCCGGGCCTGCTCGGGAGCCATGTACTGGGGCGTCCCGACGATCACGCCGCTGCGGGTCAGGCTGGCGTCGTCGACGGCGCGGGCCATGCCGAAGTCGGTCAGGACGACGCGGAGCGGGTCGCCGTCGGCGATCAGGATGTTGTCCGGCTTGACGTCGCGATGAACCAGGCCGACGGCGTGCGCCGAGGCCAGGCCGAGGGCGACCTGTCGGCCCAGTTCGGCGGCCTCGGCCGGGCCGAGCGGGCCCGACTCGTCGAGCCGTCCCTGGAGGGTCCGGCCGGGGACCAGTTCCATCACCAGGTACGGGATCGGCCGGTCGTGGATCGCGAAGATCTGGACGACGTTCTCGTGGCGAACGCGGGCGGCGAGGCGGGCCTCGCGCAGGAACCGCCGCCGCGACGGCGCGGTCCGGGCGAGGTCGGGCGCCAGGACCTTGATCGCGACCTCGCGCCCGAGCGCCTCGTCGATCGCCCGAACGACGATGCCGAAGCCGCCCCGGCCGATCACCGAGAGCACCTCGTGGTCTCCGAGCCGTCCGAGCGAGTCGGGCCGCTCGGAAGGGGCGAGGAATGGAGCGAGCTCGCTCTCGGGCGGCGGATGCGGGCTGTCGATCTCGGTCTCGGGATCGGGATTGGTGTCGCCCGGGTTGTCGAGGTCTTCGAGGTCTTCGATCAGGTCGATCGGCCGACGGTCGAGGAGGGAGCCAGGAGCCTCGTGGCAGGCCAGGAGCCGCTCGACCCGCTGGAGCCGTTCGACGTCGGCGCCGCAGGCCTGGCGAAGGAACGCGGCGCGGTCGGCCGGGTCGGTCCGGGCGATCGCCTCGGCGAAGATCTGCTGCTCGCTTCTCCGGTCCCTGGTCGCCATGGGTCCTCGTCGTGCTCCCGTTTTCGACTTAGCTGGCGTCGGCCATCTCGGCCAGGAGCCAGGCGCGGGCATAGGCCCATCGGGCGTCGGCGGTCCGAGGCGCGATGCCGAGGACCTCGGCCGACTCGCGAAGGGTCAGGCCGCCGAAGAAGCGTAGCTCGACCAGCTCGGCGAGATCGGGCTCGATCTCGGCGAGGTCGTTGAGGGCCTCGTGAAGGGCGAGAACCTCGTCGTCGGGCGCCGGGGCGGCGATTCGATCGGGATCGATCGGCGCGCGGGGCCGGCCGCCGCCGCGTCGCCCGGCCTTCCGGCGCCGGGCCGACTCGATGAGAATCCGACGCATCGCTCGGGCCGCCGCCGCGTAGAACGGACCGCGGGCCCGACACATCGCCGGCATGGCGCTGCGGTCGGACGACGGCCCAACCAGCCGCAAGAACGCCTCATGAACCAGCGCCGTCGGCTGGAGCGTGTGCCCGGCCGGTTCGCCCGCCATTTGCCGGGCCGCCAGCCGCTTCAGCTCGTCGTAAACCAGGTCAAACAGCTCGGCGAGTGCCCCCGCCTTGCCTTCATCGGCCGCCTCAATCAGCTCAATGAACCTCGACATCCTGGTGCCTCACCCGAGGGAACCAGCCGCGCGTTGCCGCCGCCGTTCCCCGATGTCTGAAGTCTTGATGCTCGCAACCTCGGAGGCAATGATTATAGAGGATTTAGCCGATGGTGACAGACCGTTGATTCCTGGCAACAGGTGATCGTGCGTCTGCTGATCGGAGGGGTGTTGTCCGGCCGGCCTGGTGACTGGTCCAATAAGCGACGATGGTGAGATGGGCGTGGCCGCCGTGCTGCCAACTCTCACCAACCAGAGACATTTGCGAGGACGCGGATCCGCCGATGGATCTCTCGAAAGCCGACGCTGGACCGATCCGAGGCCGACGAATCATCGCGGCCGTCTCGATGGTCGCGGTTGTGGTTGCGGTGGCCGTCGCCGGGCGGGTGGCCTGGCGGTCGGGGGCCTCGCGGGGCGTGGTTGGGAGTGGTTCCCTGGCCGACCTCGCGTATGCCCGTGGCGACTGGGCCGCCGCGGAACGCGCGGCTCGCGCGGACCTGAAACGCCGGCCGGACGACCGAGAGGCGCTCCGCGTACTCGCCCGGTCCTCGACCCGGCTCGGCCGCGACGATACGGCCCTTTCGCTGTATTCGCGGCGGATCGGCGAACGGGCGATGGAGGCGGAGGACCACACCCTCCTCGGGCTGATTCAGGCGCGTCGGGGACGACCCGACGCCGCCGATCGAGCGTGGCGAAAGGCGATGGAGGCCGACCCGATTCCGCCGCCAATCCTGGAAGAACTTGCCCGGCTTCTCATCCGTTATCACCGCCGGGAAGACGCGGCCCGCGCCGCCGATCGGCTCGCGCGGGTGTCGGGCTGGCAGGCGCGGGGAGGGATGATTCTCGGGACCGTCCGCGCGGGGCTCGGCGACGTCGAGGGGGCCGCACAGGCCTTCGGCCATGCTCTCGATCGCGATCCCGACGAGCTGGGCCGATCCAGCGACCCGATCGGCCTCGGCAAGCTGGTCGCGCGAACCTTCCTGCGGGCGGGTCGGGCGTCCGAGGCCCGCGCCCGGTTGCAGGCCATCCTGTCCAGCAAGCCGGATCCCGAGGCCTGGTGGCTGCTCAGTCGGGCGCATCTCCAGGAGGGCGAGCACAGGTCGGCGCGAGAGGCCCTGGCCCGGTCCGGCACCTATCGGGCCGACCACCCGATGGAGGCCGAACCCGGCCCCCATGTCGGCGAGGCTCGATGCGAATCGTGCCACGCCCGGATCTTCCGCGACTCGCTCACCAGCCGACACACTCAAAGCTACTACCGAGACGCCCAGCTCGCCGAGCTTCCCCGTCCGGATCGAGCGATCCCTGATCCCGACGATCCGAAGGTTTCGCACACGATTCAGCGCGAGGGCCGCGCACTACGCGCCGAGACCCGCGTGGGATCGCGGGTGTTCGTCGCGGTCATCGAGTATGCCTTCGGCACAAGCGATCGATACCTGACGATGGTCGGTCGCGACGAGAGCGGCAGTTACCGGATCGCCCGGCTCTCGTATCACGAGACGGCCGAGGGACGGGGCTGGGACCGTTCCGCACTCGACCAGACGCGCCCGGCTCGCGACGAGGATTATCAGGGCGAGTCGATCGGCGTTCGCGACGGGCTCGCCAAGTGCCTGTATTGCCACACGACGAACCCGAGATCCGCGCGGAGTCGGACCGGGCCCGAGTCGGCCGACCGGGCCATCGGCTGCGAGCGGTGCCACGGGCCGGGAGCCCATCACCTCTCGGCCGTCGCCGCCGGATTCCCCGACCTGGCGATTGTCAATCCCGCCGCGACATCCCCCCGGATCGCCACCGAAAAACAGTGTAACGACTGCCATATCCTCGGCCGCGACTTCCGCGCGGACGTCCTCGACGATCCCGCATGGGCCCGATCGCAAGGGGTGGGCTGGACCTTTAGCCGGTGCAATACCGAGAGCCATGGGGCCTTCGGCTGCGTCACGTGTCACGATCCCCACAAACCGTCCTCGACCTCGACGGACCATTACGAGGCCAAATGCCTCTCGTGCCACTCGCCGACGTCCCAGGCGGCTCGGCCGCCGACACCGGGCGCCGGGCCGCGGCCCTGCCCGGTGAATCCGGTTCGAGACTGCCTGACGTGTCACATGCCAAAAGTGCACATCGATAGTCTACACCTTCGTTTGACCGACCACTGGATTCGGATTCGCAAGGAGACCAGCCCGCTCCGATCACAACGCGATTCCGTTCGCCCCGGCGGCCCGGCTCTGTCCCTTCCACACCCTTAAATCCACCAGAGGCTTGTGGCCGGAATGAGCCGGGAATAGAATACGGTCCAGGTCGGGCGACGGAGAGAGTCGCGGCCACTCCACTCTCGACTCTCCTCGGTACTTTTCGCCCGGATTTCGTTTCGGGCATTTTGATGAGTCCGGTTGTTACCTCCCGGTTCGCCGTCGACAGGCGAAAGCCCCCCGGGCCGATCGGTCCGGCGGACGGACCCGAGAGAGATCCTCGCCACGGAAGGGGTTCGCCGTGATTCTCACACTGATCCGCGGCCTTGATCCAAGGACCTGCGCTCTCGCGGTGATCCTCGCCCTGCTGGTCCCCGGCGCACCGGGCTGCGGGTCGTCGAACAGCATGACCAACGGAGTTCAGGGGACCGCGAAGGAAAAGAAGGAAGAAGAACGCTACCGTTATGAAGGGACCGGCAAGGCGAAGCGGAAGACCCTGATCCGCCGCCAGGACGAACGGCTCAAGGAACTCAAGGAGAAATCCGCGAAGACGGAGTGATCCGTCCCGATTCTCGCTCTTGCCGATTTGCCGCGGCGCTGGCACTCGCCGCCTCGAGCGGCCGTCGCCTTGGAATCCGCCCACGATCGTGCGGGCGGTACCTCGAATCGTCCGCGAACGATCCGGCTCGGTGTGCCCGGATCGTCCCCAGGTCTCCCCTCAATTCAACGATCAGGGGCGATCGGCCCTCGATCGAACCGATGGCGTTCTGATCCGTCCTGGATGCCTCTGGCTGGAGGATAGCGAGATGTCCCGGGAATTTTGCTCTCGACCCGCGCGCCGCGGGTTCACGTTGATTGAATTGCTCGTCGTGATCGCGATCATCGCCGTGCTGATCGCGCTGTTGCTGCCGGCGGTACAGGCGGCTCGCGAGGCCGCTCGCCGCATTCAGTGCACAAACAACCTGAAGCAGATCGCCCTGGCCGCCGCCAATTACGAAGGCGCCATCGGAACTTTTCCGCAGGGGCGAGGTCACATCGATTGCTGGGCCGGAGGAGGGAGCGTCGCGACCGATTGCGACGGCTGGTCGCCGCTGGCCCGTATCCTGAACTTCGCCGAGCAGACCGCGGTCTACAACGCGATCAACTTTTCCGACACTCCCTACGGCGCGAGGAACAGCACCGCCGAGAGCGTCGGGATTACGACTTACTGGTGCCCCAGCGACGGGACCATCAACGGCCTGAGGTTCTTCGAGGTCCAGGCCGGCTGGGACGGAACAACCGTCGGGATCACCTATGCGAACTACGGCTGCATGATGGGGACCTACTGCCCGAACGACGGCCGATTCCCGGTCGCCACGGAACTGGCGCTGGAGAATGGGATGTACCCCGACGTTGGGGTCCCGCTCTGGGTCGGCCGCAGCGGGATCAGCGGGGCCACTCGACCGCCGGTCCGGCTCGCGGCCATCACCGATGGCACGAGCAACACGATCGGATTCGCGGAGACCGCACACGGGAAGTTTGAGCAGGCCGGCGGGACCTCTTCCGGCGGAAGCGATTTCGAATGCGATGGCTGGTGGGCCGACGCCGATTATGGCAACGAGACCATCTCATCGTACTACCCGCCCAACATGCCGATTCCCTCGACCTATTATTCCAACGGCTACTTCCAGAGCCCCGACGGTTGCGACTCGGGAAACATCCCAACCATCTCCTCGATGAGCTTCCATGCCGGCGGGGTCAACTGTGCCTTTGCCGATGGCTCCGTTCATTTCATCAAGAATTCGGTCAGCTCGTGGAACTCGCTGAGCATCACGCGCATCAAGGGCTCTCCGAACTGCACCATCCCGATCGGCACAAAGCCGGGCGTCTGGCAGGCGCTCTCGACGATCGCCGGTGGCGAGGTCATCAGCGCCGACTCGTATTGAGGGCCGGTCGCCATGTGAGGTCTAGCCCGATTGGTCCGTCCGTCGTGGTGCGGGAGGGGTGGCGTTCGATGTCGGAGAGAGTTTCCGCTCCGCCTGGAGAAGACGCCAGGACTGTATCCTTCACGGACCAACTGGGAAGCGCGGACTGGCTCGATCGGAAATATTAATACACCTATGTGTTAATATATTATTTCAAAGAAAACCTTGAACGCCGGGGTTTTGCGCTGAGACTGCACGGTCAAAGCCCCGGCGGAAAACACAGTAGCCGTCCCAGATATCGTGATCCTGCGACATCCGCGGCTTCTCGCGGATCACTCGCCACCAGCCTCCGGCGTTCACCGTCGAGTGGACTCCGGACGTCCGCTTCACCCCGGGGGCTCCGTGGTCGGCGACGGCTCCGTCCCCGGTCACCCTCGCGCTTCGGGCGCTCGCCTGAGGGGCCATGGAGCGCGGGCGCACGCTTTCAGCAGGGGGCTGGAGCCGGCTCCGTGCCCTTCCAGCTTCGGCCCTGGACGCTCGCCTCTGAGATCAATGGGCGAACCGACGCCAATCCTCGGTGCGCAAGGCCACCTCGTGCGCCACCTCGATCGGGGCCAATCAAACCTTTGGCAACATCAACTCGCTCCCAGATGAAATCCGAAAAATCTACATGTGCCTTTGTCAGGACATGGTGGCGCTGAACCAGAAATGGGATTTTTACCAGGGTCTATTCTTCAGTAAGGCTGAAAATCACCAGGTCCTCGAACTGGTACCCGACGCTTTCCGGATCATCGGGAAGTCGCTCATGAACGATATCATCGTGTCGATCGTGCGTCTCGGAGATCTTCCAAAATCCGACAATCGTACGAATCTCAGTCTGGCCACACTGGCGGATTTTTATGATAAGGATGTGACGCTAAGGACTCTACTGGAGAATTTTCGGGGTCTTAGCCAACCCTTGCGCGACTACCAGGATCGGATGATTAGCCATAACGATCTGGATACGCGGCTCGGCAACTTCACTTCGCCGAACAATCCGCCCACTGTCTCCGAAATCTCCGCGACGATCGTCGCAGCCGAAGCCGTTTTGAAACATGTTGCCAATCAATATGGCGGTACGGACATCGGTTTCGGCAAGGGCATGTTCACAGCAACGAGTTCAGATGCCCTCATTTACTGGCTGAGGCAAGGTTTGGACCACCGTTTTGATGTCCCCTCTCCCGTGCCCTTGTAAAATTCGAATTCCTGGGGTTCGTTCTGCATCACATGGCAGGCTGACTTGTGACCGCCGCCCATCGTCCCGAATTGGTGTCCGATTGTATCGGAGGGGCGAGGCTTCCGCCGAGCCTGGTTTCGCGGATCGGACAGAGCCTGGTCTTCCCACGGAACCCAGACGGCACCCGCAGGCCCGAGAATGAGCTACGGGCTTCGGGCGGACGCTGATCCTCGGTGGGCCGAGCCCACCCGACAGGCTTCGAGCGGGCGCCCGTCCATGGTTCCTGCCCGGTCTACGAGGATTGGGGGCCGAACCGGAGGGTGAGTAACTCCTCGACCTCGGCGAATCGCACCGGCTTCGACAGGTAGGTGTCGAAGCCGACACTCAGGGCGTGTCGGCGATCCTCTTCGTGCGCGCTGCCGCTCAGGGCGATCAGCAGGGCGCTGTTGGTTTCGGGATGGTCGCGGAGCCGCTTGGCCACCTCGAAGCCGTCGAGTTCGGGGAGCCCGATGTCGAGCAGGACCACATCCGGCCGAAGCCGGATCGCCGTCTGAATGGCGGCCGCGCCGTCGTGGCTGACCTCGATCTGATGACCGTGCCTGCCCAGCATCATCGCGTAGAGTTCGATGAACTCGACGTTATCGTCGGCCAGCAGGATGCGGCGGGGCCGTCCGGCGGGCGGGCTGGCCGCCTCGGGACGCGGCTCGACCCGGGCCTGACCCTCAACCGGGGTGGGCACCTCGCGCGAAAGCGGGAGGCGGACGAGAAACTCGCTCCCCCGGCCGGGCCCGTCGCTGCTTGCCTCGACGGCTCCGCCGTGCATCTCGACCAGGCGTTTCACCAGGGAGAGGCCGATACCAAGCCCCCCCTGAGCGTCGCCGCCAGGTCGATCCTCCTGCGCAAACAGATCGAAGAGCCTGGGTATCATCTCGGGGGCGATGCCCCGGCCCTCGTCCCTGACGCGCACGACCGCTTGACGGGCCTCGCGCCCGACGGTCAGCCAGATCCGCGACCCCGCGCCACTGTACCTGGCCGCATTCGTCAGCAGATTGGCGAAGACCTGGGCCAGCCGGTCTCTGTCGCCATCGAGGATCAGCGGCGCCGGGGGCGGGTCGATCGCGAGGTTCTGCCCCCTCGCGTCGAGCATCGGCCGGCTGGTCTCGACGGCCAGATCGATGGCCTGCTTCAGATCCACCGTCTCGTGCCTCATCCGGAATTTGCCCTGCACGATCCGAGAGGAATCCAGCAGGTCCTCGATCAGACGGGAGAGGTGTTCGGCCTGATGATCGATCGTCGCGATCGGCCGGTCGATCGCCGGGGCCGTCTCGCCACCGAGGCGGATCGAATCCAGGGCTGCCCGAATCGCGGCCAGTGGGTTGCGCAGCTCATGGGCCAGCGTCGCGAGAAACTCATCCTTGCGGCGGTCGGCCTCCTGGAGCGCCTCGGCCCGCGCCCGAGAGGCGGTGGTGCGTCCCACGATCGCGTACGTCAGCGCGATGAGCGCGAAACTGGCGATGGCCCAGATCACGGTCGTCGTCATCGCCGTGACGTACGCCTGCCGGGCCGAGGTGGAACGGTCGCGGAGTAATTCCTGCTCCTCGCCTCGCATCGCGGCGAAGACATCGCGCGCCGCGTCCATCTCGCGAAGCCCTGAACCAGTGCGAATGAACGCGCTGGCGGCCTCGAGGCCTCGTTCCTGCCGCAGGCGGGCGCTCTCCGCCAGGTGGGCGAGCCTCCGGTCGATGTGAGATCGGGCCGCGGCAGTGTGGGCCTGCTGCGAGGGATTGTCGGTCGTGAGCGAGGCCAGGCGGTCGGTGTCGGCCCGAAGGGCGGAGGTGGCCGTCTCGTAATGTCCGAGGAATGCGGGGGAGCCCGTGATCACGTAATTCCGATGCGCCGACTGGGCATCCTCGAGCGCCGCCAGGCTCACCGCAATCGCCGCCTGCACCTCAAGGGTATGCGACACCTGGCGCCCGTGCTCGGCGATCTGGTGAATGCTCCACCACGTAAGAGCGGCGTTGACCACGAGAATGGGCAGCGTCAGCGCTAGCCCGACGCGAACGCCTCGGCCGGTGGTTCGGGTCATGTCTGGACTCAATTTTCAGGGACCTGACCTGGTCCATGGATAGGCGTCAGACAGGCGGAAGTTTGGGCCAGGCCGGAGCCCCTGACCGCCCCTAGAGCGCGTTACCGTTGGATGGCCGACGTCTCCTACCAACCCGACGCGCCAGCAAGGGTCTTCGTGTCGGAACCCTCGCTGGCGCGTCGGGTTGGTATGTGGAGTTCGCTCCCACTGGCATCGTCCATTTAACCGTCAATCGCTCTAACGTCGGCGACCAAACGGTATCTTTACACAAGATTTCAGAGATGTTTCTCGATCTTCCAGACATCGATCCAGCATAACAAAAATCGGCTTCCGTTCCAAGAGAACTGGGTGCCGCGGCGCGCCAGGCCCCGGACGGGGCGTCGCACGCCGCGAGATTGAGCTCGGATCATCCGAGCCGATCGCGATCGCGACGGGGTCCTCACACCCCGGCGCCGCCTCGGACGAGGTCGAGCAACTGCACGCCCTTCATCCGGTGGGCGGCGTCGTGCGGGCAGGCGTAGACGCAGCTCGGCTCCGAGCCGGGGCCGAGGCTCGTGCAGAGGTCGCACGTCGTCGCCTTGCGGACGTCGGCCTTGCGCGTCCGGTCGTACTGCTCCACCATGTTGATGTTGCCGTACGGGCAATTCTCGGCGCAGAGGCCGCAGCCGATGCACCAGTCCTCGATGTGGATTTCCTTCGCCTCGCGCCGCCGGATCGACCCCACCGGGCAGCCGACCATGCAGTACGGATCCAGGCACGACCGGCACGAGCTAGCAACCAGGTATCGATCGAACCGAAGCCCCTCGCGAATCAGCCGCGTGACTCCCTGGTGCGTGTCGGCGCAGGCACGCGTACATTCGTCGCACCTGGTACACTTCATCAGGTCCAGGACCAGGAGACTCTGCGCTTCCTGAAGGCCCTGGCCGAGGAACGAGTCGAGAGTCGTCTCGCGGACGTCGCGCTGGTCGCGAAGGTTGGCCTCGATCCGGCCGACCGCCTCGCTCAGCACCGCTTCCCGCAATTTGGCCGATCGGTCCAGAATCGCCCGGAAGTCGGCCGGCGCGATCCGGACCAAATCCACGTGATCCAGCGCCGTGCAGGTCGCGGTTCGGGCACCCGTGGGCGCCAGCTCGCGAAGCTCGGGAAGCTCGGAGAGCACGCCGATCTCGCCGATGTAGCCGCCCGGCCCGACATAATTCAAAACCCGGTCGCCGCCTGGCCTCGATTGCGAGACCTTCACAAACCCGGTCCGGACCAGGTAGAGCCCATCCACGGCCGGGGCGCCCTGTCGGAAGATCACCTCGCCCGGCTCGCATCGACGCAGCATCACCCTCGGCCGAAGCTCGTCGACGATCCGGGCGAACTCGGCCGGATCGTCGCGCAGCGGCTCAAAAAGCGGGACGCTTCGGAGGTGGCTGTCGATGGCGCGCTTGCGGTATTTTTCCTCCAGATCGCGACGGAACGAGGGGCTCCGCTGCATGATGTAAAGGACGTTCCGCAACATTTCCAGAACCGTGCAATCCTCGGCGGCCGTGACGGTGGCCGACCGGGGGTAGTGGCTCATGCAGGTCATCTCGCCGAAGATGTCGCCGGCCGACATCCTCGCCTGCGGCTTCCCTCGCTCGAGCGCCACCGGGGCATCGACCGGGATGAATTGCTGGCCGTTCCCACTGGCCCCCGCGCCGGTGAGGAGTGTCGTGAAGCGGCCGACGGCCCCGAGCAGGCCGCGCTTCGGGCGGTTTTCGACGTGGTCGTCGGGCGTTCGGATGAAGATCTCGACCGAGCCTTCCTCGATGAAGAAGGCGGTCGAGCCGTACTCGCCCTCGCGGCAGATCACCTCGCCCTTCCTGAACTTCCGGCGCGAGACCGCGCGGATGTTTGACCGGAGGAACGGGCGCGAGACCCCGCCGAACGCCTGCTGAATCTGGGGGATGGGGTGGTCGATCAGGGCGTCGGCCGTGACCGGCTCGCCGGAGGGAAGCTCGGTCGCGATCACCCGGCGGTGGGTCAGGGCGCCTGTGGGGCAGTCGTCGGTGCATTCGCCGCAGGCAACGCAGCTCGATCCGCCCATCGGCGAATTGAGGTCAAAGGCGATCCGGGCCTGATAGCCCTTCCCCATCCGGCCGATGACGTGGTTCTCCTTGATCACGTCGCAGCCGCGGACGCATCGGTCGCAGAGGATGCAGGCGTTATGATCGACGGCGATGACGACCGAGGAGTCGTCGCGGGGCCGCTCGGGACGCGAGGGGAACGGCCGGCCGTCGACCCCGAACCGGCGCGCCAGGGCCTCCAGCTCGCAGTCGCCGGAGTGCTGCTGCTCCTTGGCGCAGGGGCTGGGGTGGTCGGCCATCAGCATCGAGACCAGAGTCTTGACCGATCGATCGATCCGACCGCGCGCCTTGTCGTCGGGCGAGGCGATCGTATCCACGATCATTCCGTCCTCGACGCGATGCTGGCAGGCGGGCAAAAGCTTGTCGTCGACCTCGACCTTCCCCGTTCGCCGACGGAACCTCGCCAGTTGCACCACGCAGACCCGGCAGACCGCGACCGGGTCCATGTAAAGCGTGTGGCAAAGCACCGGGATCGGATTTTTTGAGACGCCGGGCGCCCGTCGGATCGTCTCGTCGGTGTCGGCGCCGGCCTGGGCCTCGGCCCTGGCGATGGCGGCCGGACCGCCGCCGGTCCCCTCGTAGCGTTTGGTGACGGCGTCGTAGATCGTGGTCGGACGGGGAATGACCTCGCCGTCCGGATCGAGCTTCGGCTTGCCCTGCTCGTCAACGGCGATGACCGCCTTCTTGACGGTCACTTCCTGGCCGTCAATCGTCAGGGTGACGTCCTGATCGAGCTGCTGACGGGTGGCCGCGTCGTACCGGATCAGCCGGCCGTCGTCGTCGCGGACGAAGAGGCCCTCGTCCGACCACGCCCATTCGGCGGGTACGTCAGCCTCGGGCGAACCGGGATCGGCCAGGGTCTCGGTGCTCATCGGCTGCCCCCCGTCCAGTCGTGTTCGTAAAGAGACGCCAGCGGCTTGCTCGCGGAGGTCCCCAGGCTACAGATGGAGGTCTGCTCCATCGTTTCCTGAAGCGATCGAATCAGGTCGAGCATGCCGGCCCGTTCGGAATCGGTGGTGACGCCCGACTGGAGCCGCTCGCCGATCAAAACCAGCTTCTGGCAGCCGAGCCGGCACGGAACGCACTTGCCGCACGACTCGTTCCGGAAGAACCGCGTCGCGTTGAGCGCCACATCCAGAACGCGCTCCATTCCCGAAATCCCCAGCCCAGCCGGAGGCGCCGCGATCGCGAGCAAACCGGCGCCCAGTAGCAACCCCAGCGCGTCGAATTCGGCCTTGTCGAGCGGCAATTCCATCAGGCTAATCGAGTCTCGCCCGGCGGGGAAGTTCCGTCGGTTCCTCGGCGGGAGATCGGCCGGAGTGAGCCGGGCGGGGATCAGTCCGCCCGACGGGCCCGACGGCGCGAAAGCGAGTAGCTCGCGGCCGTCGCGAACCCCGCCGGCCATCTCGAAAAGCTCGCCGAGCGTGGTGCCGGTCGGGACCTCGAAAACGCCCGGGCGCTCCAGGTCGCCGCAGAGCGAGAAGAACCGGATGCCCCGCCCGCGCGGCCATCGCTCGGGCTTGTCGTCGGGCTTGCGCTTCGCGACGTACCAGGGCGATTCGGTGATTCCGGTATCGTGATACCAGGCGGCGCCCCGGAGGGCGATCGAGGGGACCCAGGCGAACGTTTCGACGTTATTGAGCAGGGTCGGCTTGTTGAAGAGGCCGTTGGCCTCGATGACCGGGGGACGGTTGCGAGGTTCGGCCCGGTGTTCCTCGATCGCCTCGATCAGGGCCGATTGCTCGCCGCAGACATACCCGCCGGGGCTGGTGAACGCCTCCAGGTCGAACGAGTGGCCGGTGCCGAGGACGTCGGCTCCGACCACGCCCATCGACCGCGCCCGTTCGATCTCGGCCTCGACGGCCCGGATCTGCTCGGGATACTCGTGGCGGACGTAGACATAACCCTTCCGGGCGCCGACGATCAGCGCCCCCAGGGTCATTCCCTCGACGATCAGGTGAGGCGCCCGGAGGAGGATCTCGCGATCCTTGAAGGTGGAGGGTTCGCTTTCGTCGGCGTTGCAGATGACGTAGGTGGTATCCTCGCGTTCGGACTCGTCGCGGACCTCGCCCCACTTGCTGAACGCCGGCCGCCCCGCGCCGCCCATCCCGCGCAAATCCGAGCCCTTGAGGGTATCGATCAACGCCTGGCCGACGGCCTTCTTCGCGGCGGCGTCGGGGGCGTTTTTGAGGGCCTCGACGAAGGCGCGGACGGCCGCGTAAGGCTCGCGCGGGGGGTCGTCGGGGACGTGCGGGCTGGGGTTGTAGGGGTCGATCCGCCAGCCTCGTGGGGAGCGGTCGACGATATCGGGCGGCGGTTCGCGGCCGTCGAGGTGAGCGCGGACGATCTCGCGGAGTCGGCCGGCGATCTCGTCGACCGAGGGCCCGAGCAATTCGCGGGATTTGTCGTGCTCGCCCTTGCGATGGAGTTCGACGAGGACGGCGGGGGCGCCGTCGCATCGGCCGAGGCACGAGACGCCCTCGATGGCGACTTTTTCGTGTCCACCGAACTCGGCGGCGACCTCTTCGAGGCGATGCCGGCAGGCTTCCGAGCCGCGGAGGTGGCACGCCTGGTCGCGACAGACGAGGACCTCGACCTCGGGGCCCTGTTCGAGGCGGAAGTGGGGGAAGAAGCTGATGACCTCGTGCAGGCGGTGCAGCGGGACATCGAGCCGGGCGGAGAGCTGCTCGATTTCCTCGCGGGGCAAGTAACCGCACCGCTCCTGGATCGCTCGCAACGACGGGACGAACATCGGGAGTTCTCAACAGGGGACGAGGATCGAAGGGAAAACGAGGCGACGCCGTGGTCTCCTCGATCGCGATCGCCGCGATCCACCGGAAAGATACACTCTCCCGTCGCCTCCGCGCGGTGATGGGAACAGCCTAAGATGTCTTTTTCCGCGAGTCAACCTTTGCATGATGCGACGACCGCGGACCCCGCGCGGGGCGTATCGATCGTCGCGATTATTCGGAATCTCGGAATTCGACCAACAGCGCGATCGAATCGACTGACGAGATTTCAATGAGCCGGCTTCGGGGCGTCGGCCGATTTCGGGAGCCGGGCCCGCCACTCGTTGGCCTTTTCGGGTTTGCCCCAGGATTCGTAGAGGGTCACCAGCCGCTGGACGGCCTCGCGTATTCGGATTTTGCCCGAGGCGGGGACCTTTGCCTCGCGAGCCTTCAGCCCCTCGTAGCCCGAGATCAGCAGCGGCTCGGCCTCGGCGTATTTCTTCTGGCCGAGCAGGCTGGCGCCGAGGGTCGATCGGGTGTTGAACGCGGCCCAATCGTCGGGAGCGGCCTTCTCAGCAATCGCGAAGCACTCGCGGAGGATCGGCTCTGCTTCGGCGTGCCTCTCCTGGCGGAGCAAGTTCGATCCGAGTGCATCCAAGGCAATCGCCGTCCCCAGTTCGGCAGGGCCGAAATGCTTTCGGGCTCGGTCCAGAGTGAGGTGCCAGAGGGGCTCCGCCTGGTCGAGGCGCCCGGTGTGTTCTTGGGCCTCGGCGAGGCTGTAGAGAGTGCTGAGTGTGTTGAGGTTTTCGGGGCCCAACACCTTCTCTCTCCCCTTCAGTACCGCCTCGTACAGCTTTATCGCCTCCTCGGCCTGACCGGCGGCCAGATAGGCTCCTGCGAGGTTGTTGCGGGTAGCAAGGGTATGGGGGTGGTTGGGGGCCAACTTCGCCTCCTGCGCCTTCCATACCGCCTCGAACAGCCTGATCGCTTCTTCGGTCTGGCCGGCGTCCCGGTAGGCCAGAGCGAGGTTGTTGCGGGTGGCGAGGGTTTCGGGATGGTCGAGGCCTAACTTTCTCCGCTGGATATCCACGGCGCGTTGAAAGTGTTGGACTGCCGGGGCGACTTCGCCGAGACACCAGTATGTCCAGCCCAGTGTGTCCCGGAGGCTGGCCTCGACGAGGGGCTGGTCCTTGAACCGTTCGGTGATCCTCGGCTCGGCGGCATCGATCACCTGGCGGACGGTCACAGCGACGCCCAAGCCGCCGTCCTGTCCCTCGGGCCGTGCCGCCGCCAGGACGTCGTTCTTGAGGAACCCCAGCACGGCCTCGGCTCGCTTGCGAGACTCCTCCGATTGGGTCAGCGCCGTCTGGGTCTCTTGCTTCGCCTTCGTCTCGGCGGCCAGGGCCATTTTCGTTTTCGCGTTAGCGGCCTCGGACTCTTGCTTGGCCCGAGTCTCGGCGGCCAGGGCCTGTTTTGTCTCGCCGTTGGCCCGTTCCAGATCCCGGTTGTATCGGTCCTGAACGATCGCCAGCGCGGTCAGCCCGACCAGTCCGACGACCACTGCCGCCGCCGCGCCGGTGACCAGCGTCCGATGCCGTCGCATCCACCGGCCCGCACGCACCGAAAATGGCTCGCGATGGACCGAGACCGGCTCGTCGTCGAGCCATCGCGTCACGTCGGCCGCCAGCGCCTTCGCCGACTCATACCGATCTTCCGGCCGAAGGGCCATCGCTTTCTTGCAGATGGCTTCCAGCGCGACGGGGATGCTCGCGTCGATCGAGCGGGGCGGCGGGATCTCGCCGCGTTCGACCCGCGCGATGACCTCGAATTTATCCCTTCCCTCCACTGGCGGGCGGCCGGTTAGCACCGAATAAAGAGTCGCGCCCAGGCCGTAGATGTCGGTCGCGGGGCCGAGCCGGTGCAGGTCGCCGATCGCCTGCTCGGGACTGGCGAAGGCCGGCGTCCCGATCGTCGTCCCCGGCATCGTCTCCGACGACGATCCACCCTCGCCCGACAGTCGGACCGGCCCATCGAAGGCCCCGGCCTCGACCGACGATTCCGACCCGACCGGCTTCGCCAGGCCCCAATCCACGACCAATGTCTCGCCGAACGGCCCGAGCATGATGTTGCCCGGCTTCAAATCGCGGTGCAGGACGCCTCGGCTGTGGGCATACGCGATCGCGTTGCAGACGTCGGTAAAGCGGCGCAAAAGCTCGCGGAGCCGGGACATCCGCCGGATCGGGTCCCTCTTCAGCGATTCGTCGGCGTGGTAGGCACGCAGCGCATCCTGGAGGCTATCCCCGCGGATGAACCGCATCGCGTAGAACGGTCGGCCGGTCACGTCGTGGCCGAGGCCATAGACCGGGACGATCCCCGGATGCTCCAGCTTCCCGGTGATTTGACCTTCCTGGACAAAACGGGCGCGGCTGTTCGGCTCGTCGGCGTGGCGCGACTGGATCTCCTTCAGCGCGACGGGACGGTCCAGCTCGCGGTCGATCGCCACCGAGACCTGTCCCAGGCCGCCCTTCGCGTGCGGCCTCAGGATGCGGAAGCGAGTGCCGGTCGAGGTCGATTCGCCGAGGGTCGGGTTTTCGATGGTCCGATAGGGGTCGTGGTCCGGTCGCGCCGAGGCGACGATCGCCAGGCTCGCCTGGACGTCCGGGTCGGCCACCTGCTCCAGCTCCTCGCGCGCCGAGCCGATCGAGCTGAGCGCCGCGAGGCTCTGCTCGGGGTCGCCGCCGTGACGGCGGATGTGCTCGTCGACCAGGGCCTTCAGGATCGCATGGAGCGGCTCCGAGAGGGCGCCCCGCTCGACCAGGATCGCGTCAAGAGCCCGGCCCGGCTCGGTGGTCCGGCGGTGGAAGGCGTCGACCAGGGCGTCGCGGTCGATGAAATTGTTTTGAAGCGCCAGAAGGCCGAAGAGGAGGTCGCGGCCGGCGGATGGGCTCGACATGGTGGCCGTCCTCGATGTGTCGCGGGGAGGCCCGGCGCGGTCGTCGCCGGTTGATCCGCCCCATCCGAGGATGACCGACGGCATGGGTCGTGTCAACAGATGCGTTTCTGGTATCCGCGATCGTCAGGGCGGATCGTAGCCGCCCGGGTTCCAGGGGTGGCAGCTCATGAACCGTTTGAGACCCTTCGCCAGGCCGCGGAACAGGCCGTACTTTTTGAGCGCCTCGACCATGTATCGGCTGCAACTCGGCTCGAAGCGGCAGGCCGGGCCGAGCAGCGGACTGAGCGTTCGCTGGTAGATCCAGATCAGCGCGGTGATCGCCGCGATCGCGATCCGCTCGGGCCATCGGAGGATCGAGGTCATGGGTTTCGCGGCGGGCGCCGGCCCCTCATCCGACGTTCGAGCGCCTGGGCCAGGTTCGGCAGCGAGCGATGGATCGCCGCGAAGTCGGCGCGCGGGTTCTTCGGGACGACGATCAGATCCAGGCCGATCGGCAGCTCCAACTTCGAGAGCCGGAACGCCTCGCGGATCAGTCGCTTGATCCGGTTGCGGCCCGCCGCCGTTTTCACCTTCTTTTTCGAGACCGAGAGACCCAGCCTCGCGTGCTCCAGACCGTTTTCGATCCCGTAGATCGTCAAGGTCGCGTCCGACTCCCAGCGTCGGCGCTCGAAGGCCCGGCGGAAGACCGAGGGGTCCTTGATCCGCTCATGCGGGCGGAACGTCGCCCGAGGGGCGGGCGTCGGGAGAGCGGCGGGAGGAGTTGGGGTCGCGGTCGGGTCGGTCGTCATCTCGGCTCCGGGCCAGTTCTTCGGGGTCGGGCAGTCGGACGATCCTCGGCGGTTCGAGGCGGTCGCGGAGCATCCGCCCGCGCCGGATCAGGTGCCAGATCGTCAGGCCGGCCAGCGCCGCGATCGCCACCAGGGTCGTTCCGAGCAGCCAGGCGATCGCGTCGCTGGCCTGGCGACGGCCCGCCGGACCACTTTCAATAATTCGACGCAGCCAGCTTCGGCGCGGTTCGGCTGGCTTCGCCTTTGCCTTGACCTTCGCTTCCGCTTCCGCATCCGCGCCCGTATCCGCTTCGGGCCTAGCCATGGCCGGGCGCCGGAGGGTCGGGGTCGGTCGAGGGGTCGAGCGCCTCGCGGATCTCGTCGGCAAGGTCGCCGACCCGGGCGTGGACCTCGGCGAGCCGGTCGAACAGATGCAGGATCACTTCCACCCCGGCGAGGTTCACCCCCAGGTCGCGCTGGAAGCTGACGATTGTCCAGAGCCGTCGGATCTCGGCCGGCTCGTAACCCTCCTCAACGCCCTGGCGCGCGACGCGGACCAGGCCCAGGGCCTCATACCGCAGGAGAATCCGCGGCGAGATCGAGAGCTCTCGGGCGACGAGGTCGCGTGGGATGATCGGTCGTGTCATGGCCGCCGCACTGTCACAGTCTTACTTTGATTTACCACAGAGACACAGAGACACAGAGAAATCCCAAAAAAATCGACCCTCCGTACTACTTACGTTGAGAATCTTGTACGCCGTGCACAATCTCATCATTGCAAATCACGCAACCAGTTCTTCTCGCAATCTAATATAAAATGATTCTTCTCTGTGCCCCTCTGTGCTCTCTGTACTACTAACTTTGAGAATCTTGTACGCCGTACACGATTTCCTAAGCCGTGCCTGAGGTTCGACTTGGGGACGGGAGTCAGGCGGCCTCGATCAGCTTCGCTACCCCGGCCGCCCGCGCCGCCAGGATCGCCGCGATCTGCTCCCGGCCCCGCGTCGTCGCCTGATACCGATGCGTCTTGGGGACCTTCTGGATCAACCCATGAGCGCGAAGCAGCGCCAGCAATCGGCCCACTCGACCCGACTGTCGCCGATGCACCGCCGGGTCCGTCGTCCGCTCGCCGTACAGATGACGCCGCACGTCGCGATTACGAAACCCCGTGATCAGATGCTCGCCGCGGCCCACAAACTCCAGCAGCCGCGCATCCGCCTCACCCAGCACGTTGAGTGCCCGATAACGCCGCCCCCCCTCGACCAGTCGCTGGCACAGCGGCTCGCTCAACTCCTTCAACGGCACCGGCGACTCCACCGTCGCCAGAGCCTCCAGATACCGCTCGTTCGCCGCCTGCGACAGCTCGCACCGCCGGTGCAGGTCGGCTATCCCCTTGCGCAG
>DAIDKV010000011.1 GCA_027449865.1 Planctomycetales bacterium | reverse complement strand
TCACGCCCCCAACAACGTTGCAAAAACCTCGCTGATTCCCGACTCTGTCATCTCCCGAGCGCGGCTCCGACCGAAGTATGGGCAAGGATGGCAGCCCGGGCTCGATCCCCATCCGGAGCAGGCCGATGGCCGCGGTCTCGGGGAGGAGGAGTCAACATGAGCACATCTCCACGGAGGTCCGCCTTCCGCCCTCCCGTGATCCGCCACTTCGTCTTCACGAGGCTCCAGGAGCAGTCGATCGCGGCGGCCTACCAGACCCTGATCCCGGTCATCTCCCGCCACCCGGGGCCGCCGCGATCGCGGTCCGGTGATCACGAGCCGGCCGCTCCGACGGCCCAAGGACTCCCATCGAAGGCCAGGGGAGCTTGACCAGCCATGTCTCATTACGACCTCCGAGCGGCCATCTATGCCCGCGTCTCCGGGGACCAACAAGCCAAGGAGGGTACGATCGCCAGCCAACTCGAGGCGTTCCGGCGTCGGGTCGCGGATGACGCTCTGGAATGCGAGCCCGAACTGTGCTTCGTCGACGACGGCTACAGCGGGGACACTCTGGTCCGCCCGGGCCTTGAGCGACTTCGCGACCAGGCCGCTGCCGGCGCCATCGATTGCCTCTACGTCCTCGATCCGGATCGATTCTCTCGCAAATATGCATATCAAGTCTTGATCTTGGAGGAACTCACCCGTTGCGGTGTCGAGGTCGTCTTCCTGTGCAATCCCCCGGGCCGTGGGCCCGAAGAGAACCTGCTCCGGCAGGTCCAGGGCATGATCGCCGAATACGAGCGGGCCAAGATCCTGGAGCGGTGCCGCCGGGGCAAGCAGTATGCCGCCCGCCACGGTTCGGTCAACGTCCTCAGCGGCGCGCCCTACGGCTACCGTTACGTCGGCAAGCACGAAGGCGGCGGCGCGGCGCGCTATCAGGTCGTGGCCGAGGAGGCCCAGGTGGTCCGGAAGATCTTCGAGTGGGTCGGCCAGGAACGATGCGCGATCGGTGAGGTTTGCCGTCGGCTCCGGCGCGACGGCGTCCCCACGCGGACCGGCAAATCGGCCTGGGACCGCTCGGTGATCTGGTCGTACCTCAAGAACCCTGCCTACAAGGGGACGGCCGGCTTCGGCAAGACGCGGGCGGGTGACGTGAAGCCACAGCGACTACGCCCGCAGCGAGGTCGCCCCGAGCAGCCCCGCCGCCCCATCTCTCGCGTTGATGCATTACCGGAAGAGCAGATTTTCATCGAGGTCCCCGCCCTGGTGAGTGAAGAGCTCTTTGCGACGGTTCAGGCTCAACTCGAGGAGAACCGGCGCCGCCGTCGCGAACGGCCCGGTGGCGGCTGCTATCTGCTTCAGGGCCTGGTCGTCTGCAAGCGGTGCGGTTATGGCTGCTACGGCAAGCCGGTGAGTCGGGCCGCGGCCAAGGGGAAGGTCCCCTATGCCTACTACCGCTGCACGGGCTCCGACGCCTACCGCTTCGGCGGCCAGCGACTGTGCTGGAACAAGCAGGTCCGCACCGATGTCCTGGATGCCGCCGTCTGGGAGGACGTGCGCCAGCTCCTGTCCGAGCCCGAGCGGGTCCGTGCGGAGTACGAGCGGAGGTTGCAGAGGCCGGAGACCAAGGCGGGGCGCGAGGTGAAGCATCTCAGCAACATGATTGGCAATGTCAAAAAAATGATATCGCGTCTGATCGATGCCTACGGCGAGGGGTTACTCGACAAGTCGGAATTCGAGCCGAGGATCTTGGCGGCGCGCGAGCGGCTGGCCAAATTGGAGAACGAGCGTCGCCAGAGGATGGACGAGGCCACTCAGGAGGAGGAACTGCGGCTGGTGATCGGTCAGTTGGAGGAGTTCGCGAGGCGCGTTTCTGAGGAGTTGAAAGAGCCGGATTGGGCCACGCGACGAGAGATCGTTCGGGCTCTGGTGAAGCAGGTCGAGATCGACGATCAGGAGATTCGCGTCGTGTATCGGGTCAGTCCATCCCCTTTTGAGAGGGGCCCCCAACAGGGTTCTTTGCAACGTTGTTGGGGGCGTGCTTTCCCCCGCGCTGGCGAATCGGGCCCTCGATGGCTTGCAATCGTTGCTGGAGCGTCGCTTCAGTGACACGCGGCGAAAGCGCGCGGGAGGCAAGGTCCATCTGGTCCGATATGCGGATGACTTCATCGTCACCGGCACCTCGCGGGTCCTACTGCAGACGGAAGTCCAGCCTCTCGTGGAACACTTCTTACGGAAGCGGGGTCTCGAACTCTCCCACGAGAAGACCAGGATCACGCCTATCGACGAAGGCTTCGATTTCCTGGGCCAGACGGTGCGACGCTTCCCCAATGGCAAGCTGCTGATCAAGCCATCGAAACGGAGCGTCAAGACGTTCCTGTCCAGGATCCAGGAGACGATCGACGATGCGGGCGGCATGACGGTAGGTGAGCTGATCCGGCGCTTGAATCAGCAGATCAAGGGCTGGACGATGTACCATCGTTTTGCTGTAAGCAAACGCACTTTTGAAGCGGTGGACGATCGGATCTTCCGGAAGCTGTGGCGATGGTGCCGAAGGCGCCATCCCCAGAAGGGCGGGAAGTGGATCAAGAAGAAATACTTCCAGCGCGAGGGCGGCCGGGACTGGGTATTCACGGGACTGATCCGTGACAGTACCGGTGTCCCGCGTCCGATCCGGCTGATGAAAGCGGCCGGTGTTCGGGTCCTGCGGTGGGTGAAGATCCGGAGTGCGACCAACCCCTACGATCCGGAGTGGGAACTCTACCTGGAGGCGCGCTCGGCCTGGAAGCTGACGCACACGCTGGCGGGTCGGGGCCGGATCGAGTATCTCTGGAAGGAACAAGGGGGTCGATGCGTGATGTGCGGGCAGCGGCTTCAGGCAGAAGGCGAGCCCTGGCACATTCATCATCGGGTCTGGCGCAGTCGAGGCGGTGATGAGCGGTACGATAACCTGGAGCTATTGCACGCACATTGCCATCGGCAGATCCACAGCAAACGGGAAACTGACGGAATGGGTTGCGTCCCGCGAGGGGCGTTCGTGAAGGCTTGAGCCGGATGCGTTGCAAGGCGCACGTCCGGTTCTTAGGGGGCGGGGAGGTAGCAATACCTCCCTGCTACCCGACTGTCAAACCCAATCTCTGACCCGGCGACCCGGCCCACCGAATACCTCCTTGGGTCTCAGTTCCGAGGAGCAATCGCGGTCGATGGAAAACCTTGTTGCGGCGCTGGTCGGCTTGTTCGGCGTTACGGCCGGCGCTCTGCTGCAGTACTGGTTGTCGCGAAGAACGATTCGCGAATCGCGGCAGTCCGAGCAAGTCTCGAGAGCGTATGCCGATTATCTCTTGGGAGTCGGTGGCGTGACTCATGCCCAGCGCCAGAACGACAAAGCTGGAGTGCGTGAGAACCTGCGTCAGTTGGTCGATGCGAAGACACAAATCGCCGTGCACGGGGACTCCCAGGTCCTCGCGGCCATGGCGACCTTTGAGCGGCTCGGTCCGGCATCGGTGTCATCCGAGCAGAAGAATGCGTTCGTCTCCATCATCCACGCAATGCGCAAGGATGGGGCGAATCCCACGGCCTCCGTCGCCGATCGTGATATCCCGATGGTCATCTTCGGTAGCGAGGATTAGGCTTGCTTACCACTCGCTGCAACGGACTCCTTCCGTTGTTGCTCCGTCCGATCGTGCTACAATGTCTGCGGAGGTGGCCATGATCCAGACAGTCGAAGCGGTGGTCGACTCGACCGGCCATGTGCGATTGCTCGGCGAGGTGCGAGTAGACGCGCCACGACGAGCCTTGGTGACGGTGCTCGAGGAGCCGGCCGCTGTGCCGGGCGAGGCGGCGCTGCTTGCCGAAGTGGCCTTGGCCGCCGATTGGTCGAGGCCGGAGGAGGATGCGGCGTGGTCGTACCTTCAGCCGGCGAAATAGTGCTGGTCCCGTTCCCCTTCTCGGACCTGTCGCAGTCGAAGTTGCGGCCTGCGGTCTGCCTGGCCGACGCCGGCCGAGGCGATTGGGTGCTCTGCCAGATCACCAGCAGTCCCTACGGGGATCCCTCGGCGCTACCGTTGGACGCAACGGACTTCACCACAGGCGGGCTGCTGGTGGCGAGCTTCGCCCGGCCAGGTAAGCTCTTTACGGCCAGCTCCGGCCCCATAGTGAGATCCGTCGGCACCCTCTCTCCCGCCGCGTTGGCCCGGGTACTATCGGCGGTCGCTGCGCTCTTCCAGCCACCATCGGGTCCCTGACGGCTAACGATCATGGATTGGAGGTCGGCGCAGCCCGACCTCCAATCCCCTGTTCAAGAAGCCCGGCCGACTCGCCATCGGCCTCATCTTTAGGGGAACGCTTCGCGGTGATCCTCGGCGATCACCGCCGACGGCGACCGTCAGTCGGCTCCGGCGCCACCGGCGTCCGGTCGCGACCCGCTCGCAAGGGGAGCCCGCGGCCTTCTCTGGGTCCACCGATGGGCCGGCGGAGCCGCCTCGACTCGACCATCTTCAGACCCGGCACGCACCCCGATCGGCACCCGGCCTCGCCGCCGGGCCTGTGAACCACTCCGATTGTGAGGGACGGTGTACGGAAAAGGTGACAGGAACCATCGATCCCTGCCGCCCCTTTTGTCCCCCCAGGCCGGTCCTGTCGATGCGCCCGGCGGCGCCCCGGATCGGCCCGCGGAACGGCCCTTTTTTGTGGGTGGCGTTGGTCGAGGCGTCGCGAAGAATTCCAAGCGAACGGTCGGACTTCATGATCGCTTAAGGTTGGTCCTCCTAAGATGGGTTTCAGAGCGGCCGATCGAGCGGTGAGGCGCGGAGCCTCACCACCGACGGCCCGGCCTGACCCCAAATTGGGAGACATCCCGATGAGGTTCCGCTTCCCGCGTCGATCGTTGGCGATCGCGGCGATTCTACTCGCGCCCACGATGTTGATGGCCCAGCCGCCGGGTCCACCCCCGGGCGGCATGCGAGGCCGACCCGGTGGCCCGATGATGGGCGGGCCGGGTGGCCCGATGATGGGCGGTCCGCTGATGCAAGCTCTCGATCGGGACGGCGATGGCGTCCTCTCGCAGGAGGAGATCAGTCAGGCGTCCGCGTCGCTCAAATCGCTCGATCGCGATCGCAACGGTCAGATCGATCCGTCCGAGATGATGCCCGGGCGCGGTCGTCGCGGAGGTTTCGGGCCGGGCGGGCCCGGCCAGTTCGGTCCGCCGCCTGAAGGGGACAACCCGCCGGGTGATGGTCCCGGTCGTCGCGGACGGGGTGGATTTGGTCCGCCCCCTGGTGGTCCCGGTGGTCCCGAAGAGATTGGCCCGCCGGGTGGAGGTCCCGGTCGTCGCGGGCCGGGCCGGCGCGGGCCGGGTGGTCCTGGCGGACCTCCCGAGGGCATGGGTCATCCGCCCGAGGTCGGCGATGTCATGCCCCCGTTTGTCCGGCATCGGATGAAGCTCGACGCCGATCAAACCAAAAAGATAGAGGTGCTCGAGGCCGAAGTTCGCACCAAGCTCGGTCTGATCCTGACCCGCGACCAGATGCAGGAGTTCGAGGAGATCCTCCGCGAGGGCCCTCCGGGTCGTCCCGGCGGCGGCCCTCCTGACGAGGACGGCCCGCCGCATCGCCCTGGCCGACCTGACTGATCCTTTCGAACAATTTCACCACAGAGACACAGAGACACAGAGAAAGACCCAGGGGAGAGCCGGGCGCGATGAGATCGTCTGTAGAAATCTCGTGTGATTCCTCTCTGTGTCTCTGTGTCTCTGTGGTTCCCCATCTTCGACCTGTCGATCGCTAGGGATTTCATGAAAAGCCTGTATTTACTCGTTTCAGCCTGTTTCGGATCGCTGCTGCTCCAGTCGGCGGTTGAGGTCCGGGCCGATCCGCCCGCGGGGATCAGGCCCCTCGGCGGGCGGTGGTATGTACGACCGGGAGATCCGTCGACCTACTTCTATCGCGATGGTGATCGGTACGTCGACCTGTTCTCTTATCACGCTCGCGACTCAAACAAGGACGGCATTCCCAACGTCCGGGTTCGACACGATGCACGATCGCTGGTGGTTGAAAGTCAGGGCTATCCGAATCATCCGACGGCCATCTTCCCGAACAGCCGGAACCCCAATCGGATTCGCGTGCAGGACTTCCATTTTCGGTTCCCACTCGAACCCAGGCGGGCCGAGACAATCACGCGGGTGCCGATGGGTCCGATCGGCATGGCGCTCAACGGCGTGGTGTTCTTTAACCCGTTCGAGGCCGGCGGGATGAACGCGATCGAGGGATACTCGGAGGTCTGGCTCGACTCGTGTTGCGGCCACCCCGAGCAGCGCGGGGTTTATCATTATCACAAGTTTCCGAGCTGCCTGAAGACGCCGTTTCCCGACGAGGGACGCGGTCACTCGCCCGTGATCGGGTTTGCCTTCGACGGGTTCCCGGTGCATGGTCCGTATGAGGAGGAGGGTCGGATGGCCCGCGACCTCACCGGCGATCGAGCTCTCGATGTTTGTAACGGCCACGACGACCCGACGCGCGGTTACCATTATCATGTTACGCCGGGTCGGTTTCCTTACATCATCGGCGGATACGCGGGCGTTCCCGACCCGGCGAACAATCGGATGATCGCGCGGATGCCCGAGGGGGCCATTGTCGACAACGCCGAGGGGGCCAGCCGCCTGGGCGCCCCGATTCGGTCGGTCACGCCGGGGACGGTCGCCCGCGGGCGGTCGCACACGATCCGGATCGAGCTCGATAATCAGGCCGATCGGGATCGCATTCCCGAGGGGAAGCCGACCTGGGTCCAGTTCGGTCCGTTCGAGGCGACAAAAATCGATCGCCAGGGCAACGCCATCCTCGCCGAGATCGTTGTGCCGAAGGATGCCTCGCTCGGTGTTCTGCTCGATCTTCATGTCGAGTTCGGCCCGAAGGAAGGCGGCGGGCGCAGGGTCGCGGTGTTGAAGCGGAATGAGGTGCTCCGGGTTGTTGAGTGATCCCCCGATTTGACCCCGCGATCGCCGCGACCTAAGTTTGGCGCGGGCCGACTCTCCGGCCCGAACTTTGGAGGAGGCGATCGTGGGAATCTCGGCCCCGTCGGTGTTGAGCGGCGTTTCTCTCTCGGGAGCCAACGGCAAGTCGCCGTTCGTGCCGAAGGCCGTGTCGAGTTTCGAGGAGACCGGCCTTAGCCACGCGATCATCGAGGGCCTGATTCTCAAGTTCCTGGTGAACGCCGGGACCGCCACCGGACGAAGGATCGCCGCCGAGCTGGGGCTGCCGTTCGGCCCGTTTCCCGACTTCCTCCGTCTGCTCAAGAATCAACAAATCGTCGCTTATGCCAACTCGGCCGCGGCCAACGATTACCTCTACTCGCTGACCGACGCGGGGCGGATGCGTGCTCGGCTCGCGTTCGACGAGTGTGCCTACGTCGGCACGGCGCCTGTGCCGTTTGGCGATTACCTCGCATCCGTCACCGCGCAGACGATCACGACCGAGCATCCCCGCGAGGAGGACCTTCGGCGGGCGTTTTCCGACCTGCTGATCTCCGACGAGATTTTTGCGATGCTCGGCCCCGCGATCAACTCGGGTCGCGGGATGTTTCTTTATGGTTACCCGGGCAACGGTAAGACCAGCATCGCCGAACGGATCACGCGATGTTTCGGGACGACGGTCTGGATTCCTCGGGTGCTGACGGTCGAGGGGCAGATCATCAAGCTGTTCGACATGGCGAACCACGAGCCGATCGAGAATGATTCGCCGGGCGGGCTGCTCGACGATTTGAACCACGATCGTCGATGGGTTCACATCCGGCGCCCGACGATTGTGGCGGGTGGCGAGCTTCGGATGGAAGACCTCGAACTTCATTACGACCCGACGACGAAGGTGAGCGAGGCGCCCTTGCAGCTCAAGAGCAACCTCGGGACGTTTCTCATCGACGACTTCGGCCGGCAGCGGATGCAGCCGGTCGAGCTTCTCAACCGATGGATCGTCCCGCTAGAGAAGCGGTACGACTTCCTCAGCCTGGCAAATGGCAAGAAGATCCGGGTTCCGTTCGATCAGTTGATCCTCTTCTCCACCAACCTGGAGCCGAAGCAACTGGTCGACGAGGCGTTTTTGCGCAGAATTCCGTACAAGATCCAGGCGATGGACCCCACCGAGCCCATGTTCCGGAAGATGATCGAGATCTTCGCGCCCAAGCTGGGCTTCGGTTCGATTGATACGACGGCGGTGGATTACCTGGTCGACCGGCATTACCGGAGCTGTGGCCGGCCGTTCCGATGCTGCCAGCCGAGGGATCTGTTGCTCCAGGTCCGCAATTACTGTGTTTACAACGGTCTCCCGCTCGAGCTGAAGCCCGAGTACTTCGACTTCGCCGCCCGGAATTACTTCACGGTGATGTAAAAGTGGTCTAAAGGTCGTTCAGGGTTCGATGGCCGGCGGAATTCTCTGGATCGCGGGGCCGGACCGTCCGATCAGGATTCCTTGAGACGACGAACCTCGGCCTCGGCGGCCTCGATTTCGCCGCGGAGCCGGACGATGTCCCGCGGATCGTCGTTCTGCTTGACCGCTCCGGCAAGCTGCTGCCTTAACTGGGCCAGCCGCTTTTGCAGCACCTCCAGTTTCTTCTTCGCCTTGCTGTCCATCCTGGCCTACCTTTCCGGATGCGATGAGATTCCGAGGCGAGAGATCAACCCGCCGGGTTCCAACAGAATCGTCGATCGATTACCATCATGCCAATGCAGGGCATTTACCGGCCCAGGTTCTCATCTCTCGACAGGAGACCCTTTTTCCCTTTCGGCTAAAAATGGGCCCTACCTTTGATTCCAGGACCATCCCCGTCACCGATGAGCCACTTCGACGGCCACGATTCCCCGCCCTGTCAGGCTCCCATCATGCGCGTGCCCTGCCCTTTCGAACCTCCCCGTTCATCCCCCGAATCGATCCTGCTGACTTTTCTGAAAGCCAGACGCGAATGAGTCCGACGACGGACCAGACGCTCTCGCTCCCGAATCCCTTCAAGATCGCCCAACACGGGCCGGACTGGAGATGGCAAGGAAGAGCATGGATAGCCAGGATATGCACGGCGGTCCGAATCGCAAGGCCAGGTCGCAGGCCCCAACCTTCAACGCAACCGAGGCCGACGAGCGCGCCTTCCACGTCGAGGTCACCGGCATGCTCGGCGACGCCCTGGCCGCCGTCCGCGAGCGTGTGGTCGCTCGATACGAGGAAATGGACCAGATCAAGCGGCAATTCCAGGAACAGTTTCGCGAACTCGACAACGCCGACAAGGCCAACCTTCGACAGGCGGCCGACATGGCCGCGCGAGTCGGCGAACATGCCGTCGAGCAGCGGACGAGACTCGAGCGCCTGATCGAGTCTCCGTATTTCGGCCGGATCGACGCCCAGATGCAGGGCAAATCCGAGACGGCCCACCTCTATATCGGTGTTCATTCCTTTACCGATCCCAACGGCGAGGGACCGCTGATCCACGACTGGCGCGCTCCGGTCTCGAGCATGTTCTACGACTTCGAGCTGGGCGAGGCCCATTACCAGGCACCCGAGGGGCGGATCGACGGCTCGATCTCACTGAAGCGGCAGTACCGGATCGAGCATCAGGAATTCCGGTTCATGCTGGAGTCGTCCCTGAACATTCAGGACGACATCCTTCAGGAAGAACTGAGCCGGGCCTCGGATGACCGGCTCAAGACCATCGTCGCCACCATCCAGCGCGACCAGAACCGGATCATCCGCGACGACCGGTCCCGGACACTCATCATCCAGGGGGCGGCTGGATCGGGCAAGACTTCGATTGCCCTGCACAGGGTCGCTTACCTTCTCTACCGGTTCAAGGAGACCATTCGTTCCGAGGATATACTCATCATCTCGCCCAACAAGGTGTTTGCGCATTACATCTCGCGGGTGCTGCCCGAACTGGGCGAGGAGATGATCCGGGAAACGACGATGGAGGCGCTCGCCGAGGATCTTCTCGATGGGAAATTCTCCTTCCAGACCTTCGCCGAGCAGGTCTCGGAACTGCTCAGAGACCGCGATCCAGCGTTCGGCGAACGGGTCCGATTCAAATCGACGGCCGAGTTCCTCGATCGGCTCGACGCCTACATCGACCATGTCCGAAGCGAAAACCTGCGGCCCGCCGCGATCTCGGTTGGGATGACGACCATCGACTCGAACTGGCTCGCGATCCAGCTCCGCAAGCGGGCCCAGCTTGCGATCAGCGAGCAGATCAACGGAGCTCTCACGGCGATCATGGAGCACCTGCATTATGCCCATGGCCGGCCGGTCACCGGCCCCGAGCGCACCCAGCTTCGCGCGGACCTTCGAAAGATGTTCGCCAGCAAGAACCTCAAAACGATGTACAGGGAATTCTATGACTGGATTGGCCATCCCGAGATGCTCCGGCCAGCCGCCAGAGGCTCGCTCGAATACTCCGACGTCTACCCGCTCGTTTACCTGAAGATGAACCTCGAAGGATTCCGAATCCGCGACCGGATCAAGCACGTCGTGATCGACGAGATGCAGGACTACACCCCGGTCCAGTACCGGGTGATCTCGCGACTCTATCCCGGGAACATGACCGTTCTGGGCGACCGCAATCAATCGGTGAACCCGCTCAGCTCCTCCACCGCGGAATCCATCCGGGATATCTTGCCGGATTCCGAATGCGTGTACATGCAGAAGAGTTATCGTTCCACGGTGGAAATCACCAGGCTGGCCCAGTCGATCCTCCACAATCCGGACCTGATCCCGATCGAACGCCACGGGGAGGAACCGAGGATTCTCGGCTTCCGCACCAGGGCCGAGGAACTCGAATACCTGCTCGGTGTGGTCCGGGCCTTCCCACAGAGCGGGTATCACTCCACGGGGATCATCTGCAAGACACAGAAACAGGCCGACGCCCTGTTTCATGACCTCCGCGACGAGGCTGGCGTCCGATTGCTCGACGCCCAGAGCCAGGAGTTCAGCGACGGAATCCTCATCGCGACGGCCTATCTCGCCAAGGGCCTCGAATTCGACCAGGTCCTCCTCCCATCCTGCACCGCCAGGGATTATCGATCGCCCATCGATCGCCACATGCTCTATGTCGGCGTCACCAGGGCGATGCACTCGTTGACGATCACACACGCCGGTGAGGTCTCGCCGTTTCTCGCGAGGTAATCGATCGCGTCGACCCCTCGGCCCTCGAAATTCCCCCGGGAAGCCCGCACGAGCCACTGAGGCAGGTCGGGATCCCAAACCACGGCAACACCCATCGAAACAACGCGAACCAGCCGATCCAGACGGCCGGAAGATACAGCACGTCCCACATATCTACCCCCCCACCTCGACCAGGCTCAGGACCAGGCCAAAATCTATCCAGCCAGAGAACTATATAGCCAGTCAGGAATTTTTCAAGGTTGAGGTGTCGGGAGGCAGGATTCCGCGATGATGGAGCGTGTAGGTCGGGTTTCGCAACTGGACAACGCGCGACGCGGTGATAAAATTCACTGGGAAACTATTCTGCTTACCGGATATGCGGTCAAATTCACATGCGTACGACGATCCCCGACGAGATCCTGGACCGGGTCGCCGAGAAGTTTCGGATGCTGGGCGATCCGACGCGTTTGGTGATATTGCGGGCCCTGATGGCTGGCGAGAAGAACGTCGGCATGGTGGTGACCGAGACAGGACAGGGCCAGGCGAATGTGTCGAAGCACCTGAAGCTGCTGGCCGAGGCGGGAATGGTCCGGCGCAGGAAGGAAGGGTTGCAGGTTTTCTACTCGCTGGGCGACCCGCTGGTGGAAGACCTTTGCGAGCTGGTTTGCGGGACGATCGTCCGCGAGGCACAGGCGGATGTGGAGCGCAACCGGAAGATTCTGAAGACGTGGGGCGGGCGGAGCTGACAGACGCTGACAGAACGGGGAGAGGCTCCGTCCGAACGCGGAGCCAGACCCCGTTTTGTCAGGGCCTCGCATGCGAGGCGGGCCTTGCCGTTCAATCGGCGTAGATGCTCGACATGACCTTGAGCCCGAGGTCCATTGCCTGCCAGGCGAAGCCGGCGTGGAAGGGCTCGCCGTGGCCGAAGCGCCAGGGCAGGTAGAGGCCGAGCAGGACCTTGCCCGCTCGCCAGACCGGAGAGACGCCGACCTTGTAATGCTCGGTATCCTCGGCGTCGACCGCGACCGGTCGAGCCGGGTCGCCGGTGTATTTCAAGGGGACCTGGGCGAAGGTCGCCCTGTTCAACTCCTCCATCACGCACATGCTCATCGGTTCGAAGTTGACGCTGGGCTTGATCCCCTTGATATCGGCGGCGAGGTGGTCGGCGGCGGCGTCGCCCTGGAGGAGGGCCAGGAAAGCCTGCTTGATCGGGAAGTCGGCGGCATCGCCAACGGCGAAGATGTCGTGCCGGCCGACGACCCGCCTCGAATCCGGCTCAACGTGGACGAAGCCGCGATCGTCGGACGGCAGGCCCGGAAAGCGCTCCCGGGCGATGTAAGGCGGGAAGCCGATCAGGAGGTCGAACCCGAGCCGTTCCCCGTTCTGGTAGTGAACGGTTCCCGGCTCGACCGACGTCACCACGTAGCCCTTGTGACCCTCGATCCCGCGTTCCGCGAATTCCTCGGCGACCACGGTGTTGAGCCGCGGGCCGAACGCCTGGATGTAGCCCTCCTCCATCGTGGTCCAGATCAGGTCCACCTCGCCGCGAATCCCTCGCTCGCGGAGCCAGGTGTCCAGCATCATCACCAGCTCATAAAGCGGTCCGGAGCATCGGTTGTTGGGTGGGACGACGAAGACGACGCGCTGGCGCGTTCCCGCCCGGGCCTTTTCCTCGACCCGATGCAGTCCCTCGCGGAGCGCGAGCATTTCCTCCGGAGTCCAGAGGGTCAGAGCGTGCTCCTTGAAGCCGGGGATCTCCTCGGGACGCATCGAGGCGCCGGTGGCGAGGATCAGGTAGTCGTAGCTGATCTCCTTTCCACCCGCCACGACCCGTCGGCCGTCGGCGTCCACCTGTTCGACGGCGGAATGCACGAACTCGATCTTCTTGTTCTTTGTGGGGCGGGAGAGTGGGATCTTAAAGCGCTCGGGGTCCTGGCCGAACGGGATGTAGATCGTGTTCGGCTTGAACAGGAAGTCTTCGCGATCGGAGACCAGCGTGAGGTCGACCGCCTGGCCGAGCTTGTGCCTCAGGTAGAAGGTCGCCTCCAGACCACCGAATCCACCGCCCACAACCACCACTTTCGGATGTGCGGCCATGATTCGCTCCTTTCATGAGAAACGTGCGACCACCGGGGATCTCTCGCCTTTGAGGATTAACCGGCCGGGGTCGGTTCGGTGTCTTCCCGGCTCCCCTTCTCACCGGAGTTGAGGAGCCAGTAGGTCACCGGGATGACGAAGAGCGTGAAGATTGTCGAGGCGAAGAGGCCGAAGATCAGCGACCACGCCAATCCGGAGAAGATCGGGTCGAGTGTGATCGGGATGCTCGACAGCATCGCCGCGCCTGCCGTGAGAAGGATCGGGCGCATCCGGACGACGCGGCTCTCCATGATCGCGTCGAAGAGTGGCCGTCCCCTGGCCACCGACTGCCCAATGAAGTCGACCAGGATGATCGCGTCGCGGGTCACGATCCCCGCCAGCGCGATCATGCCGATCATTGCCGTCGCGGTGAAGAGTACCGGGTCGGCATGGCCGCCGACAACCTGGCCGTTCAGATCATTCAGGAGCCAGAAGCCGGGCATCACGCCCAGAATGGTCAGGGGAATGGCGAGCATCACGACCAGCGGGATCAGGAACGAGCCGGTTTGCATCACCAGGATCACGTAGATCATCACCATCGCGGCGGCGAAGGCCAGTCCGAGGTCGCGGAAGACGTCGAGCGTGATCTTCCACTCGCCCTCGCCGCTGAAGCCGACCCGGATACCCTCGGGGACCGACCAGGCGATTCCGCCACCGTTCTCGATGAAGGTCCGATCGGAGAGCGGGCGCGGCTTCGCGTCGGAGACCCAGCCGCCGGGCGTGATCCGACCCTTCGGCGCGGGGGTGCTGGCCGGTTGCCGGTCGAAGCTCACGTCGAGGATGCACTCGGCGGGCGTGCGTCCGAGGGCCTCGGCTGTCACATAAACGACACGCTCCAGATTCTTGTGATAGATTGTCTGGTCGACCCGCGCCTCCTTCCATCGACCTAGCTCGGAAAGCGGCGTGAACTGTCCCGACCGGCCCCGGACGCGGATGGCGCAGAGGTCTCGGGCGCTCGACCGGATCGCGCGGGGAAGCCGAAGCTCGACCCGGAGCGGGTTTCGCTCGCCCTCGAGACGGACTGTCCCGGCCTCGGCGCCGGAAAGGACCAGACGAAGGGTGCGGGCGATCTCGTCGACCGAGACACCCGCGAGCGCGGCCTTTTCCTGATCGGTGATGAAGACAAGTTTTCGCGAGGCGGCCTCGATTGTGTCGTCGACCTCCGCGACTCCGGGCTCGGCCCGAAGCCGGCTAGCGACCGTTCCGGCCGCGGCGATCAGGTCGTCGTAGGAGTGATCGGGACGGCCGGTGATCTCGGCCACAAGCGAGGCCAGCACCGGCGGACCGGGGGGTAGCTCGACAACCTTGAGCCGGGCCCGGTGCGCCTCGGCGACGGCCGTGAGCCGGTCGTGCAGCCGGAGCGCAATCGCATGGCTTTGCGAAGATCGATGCTTCTTGCCGACGAGATTCACCCGGATCTCGGCGTTTTGCGGCATCTGCCGGAGATAGTAATGGCGGACCAGACCGTTGAAGTCGATCGGACTGGGGATGCCGACGTAGCTGATGAAGTCGGTGACCTCGGGGACCTTCGCGACCTCGGCTTCCAGGGCGCGCACGGCGGCGTTGGCTCGTTCGAGCGTGGTTCCCTCGTCGAGATCGAGAACCAGCAAGAGCTCGTTCTTGTTGTCGTAGGGAAGCATTTTTAGCGGGACCACCCGGAGCGCCGCCAGGCCGGTGGCGGCGGCGGTCAGCAGGGCGATGAGGAGCAGGAACGAGATGGCCGCCCATCGCGAGCTGATCAGAGGGGCCATCATCGGCCGGAAGAGCCGGTAGAGGAACGTTCGGCGGATCGCTTCGAGATCATCGGTTTCGCCGTGGTTGTGACCGGCCCCTTGATGGCCGCGCTGGAATTTGCGGTGGAGGACCTGGTAAGTGAGCCACGGGGTGATCGTGAAGGCGACGACCATCGACATCATCATCGCGACCGGGACATTGAGCGCCATGGGGGCCATGTAGGGCCCCATCATTCCGGTGATGAAGAACATCGGGAGGAAGCTGACGATCACCGCGAGCGTCGCGCTGATGAGCGGAGGCCGGATCTCGGCGACGGCTTCGAGGACGATGTCGCGCGTGGCGCGACCTCGCATCTCGAAGTGCCGGGCGATGTTCTCGACGTCGACGATCGGGTCGTCGACCAGGAGGCCGAGTGAGAGGATCAGGGCGAAGAGCGTGACGCGGTTGATCGTGTAGCCGAAGAGGAGGTTGACGCCGAGCGTCAGTCCGAAGACGACCGGCACGGCGACCGCGACGATGAACGCCTCGCGCCAGCCGAGGCTGAGGGTGAGAAGGGCGATCACGATGACGATGGCGACCCAGAGACCCTCGACCAGCTCGTTGACCTTCTCGTCGGCGGTCAGGCCCGAGTTCCGGGTGATCACCAGTTCCATGTCCGAGGGAACGACCTCGGCCTTGAGTTCCCTGGCGGCTCGGAGGACGGACTCGGCGACGGAGACCGCGTTGGTTCCCTTCTGCTTGGCGACGGCCAGGGTGACGGCGGACCTCGTCGAGCCGATCGGTGCCTTCGATACCGAGGGAACGTGGTTCTCGGAGTGCTCGCCGACCTCGGTTCCCGGGAAGCCCTCGGGCGCCTCGAATCCTCGGGCAGGCCCCCAGCCGTGTCGGACGTAGCTGGCGATCTCGTCGGGACCGTCGCGAACCGTCGCCACGTCCTTGAGGAAGACCGGTCGGCCCTGGAAGACGCCGACGACCAGCTCGCCAAGCCGCTCAGGCCGATCCGCGGCGACACCGCCCACGACGTGGATCACGGCGTCGTCGCGGGTGAATTCCCCGGCCGGATGAGTGATGTTGGCCCCCTGCAAGGCGCGCTGAACCTCAAGCGGGCCGAGAGCGTAAGCCTGAAGCCGCTCGGGATCGAGATCGACCCGGACCGTCCGCGGACGGCCGCCGACGACATAGGCCCGCGAGACACCCGGCAACGCCGAGAGACGCTGAACCACCTCCTCGCCAACCCGGCGGAGGGTGTAATCGTCGCCGTCCTGGCCGGCGAGAGTCAGGGTGACCACCGGGACGTCGTCGATCTCCACCGGCTTGACCACCCATCCCGTGACGCCCGGAGGAACAACATCCTGGTTCTCATTGATCTTCTTGAACAGCTTGACGAGGCTGCGCTCGCGATCCTGGCCGACATAGAACCGGACCGTGATCACGGCCTGGTCCTCATGCGACATGCTGTAAACGTATTCGACGCCATCGATCTGATAGAGCATCTTCTCCAGCGGAGTGGCGGCAAGCTGCTCGACCTCGGCCGCCGAGTAGCCCGGCATCCGGACCATCACGTCGGCCAGTGGAACGACGATCTGGGGGTCTTCCTCGCGGGCGGTGACCAGCAGCGCCGCCAGGCCGATCGCCACCGAGACGATGATGAGAATGATCGAGAAGTTATTATCGAGAAAAATGTGCACGATACCGTTGAGGAAGTCGTGCGACCTTGGCGCGCCGTGGGCGTGCGGCGTGGGTTGTGAAGGATGCTGGCTCATGACCGATCCCCTTTCGCCCGCTCGCGGACGCCATTGTGCAGGACGACCTTCTCGCCCTCGGCGAGCCCCGAGAGGACCTCAAGGCCCTCGTCGAGTTCTCGGCCAAGCTGAACGGCGCGCCGTTGGACGTGGTTTCCCTCGACGACGTCGACCTCATCCAACTGGCCGACCCGGCGCACCGCGGCGGCCGGAACGATCAGGACGTCTTCATCTTCCAGCGGGATGAAGACCCGGCCGAACATTCCGCTGTAGACGTTTGGCGGGCAAGGGCCGGTGAGCTTCACCTGGAACGAGCGGCTCTCGGCCTGGGCCTCGGGGACGATCTCACTGACGGTCGCCTGGCACTCGTAGCCGAGCGAATCCAGCCGCGAGGGGACCTCCTGGCCGATCTTCAGTCGAAGGGCGAGCGACTCGCGAACGGTCGCGATCATTTGCATGTGAGTCGGGTCATAGATGGTGACAAGCACCTGTCCGGGGCTCACGGTGTCGCCGGGGTTCACCTTCTTGTCGATGACGCGTCCGGAGATGGGCGCCAGGACGGTTGCGTACGCTTCCATGACGCGGGCCTCCTCGACGGCTTGCCGGGCGCGTTCGAGCTCGGCCTTCGCGGTTCGGAGCGCGGTGTTGGACTGGTCGAGCTCGCTCTGGGTGACGGCCTCGCGAGCCCGGAGCCGGGCGATCCGGCCCTGGTCGATCTCGGCCTGATCGTATTTGGCCCGGGCCGCCGCCTCGGCCGATTGCGCCTGGTCCATTCTGGCCCGCAGGTCGGCCTTGTCGAGGAGGACCAGCACCTCTCCCCGCTTGACCGCCTGACCGGCGCGCACTCGGACCTCCTCGACCCTCGCCAGGATCTTCGAGGCCACGATCGCCTCGTGAACCGGGCGAATCGTCCCAACCGCCGACTCGCGACGAGGCCGACGGACCAGACGCACCACGCCAACCTTTTTCGGCGCCGGTGTCGCGTCCTTCTCGACCGACCCCGCGGCCGGGCTCGGCGCCACCTTCCGCTCGAACGCCCCGGACAGGACCATCATCAGTCCTACAATTCCCGCCGTGAACGCCACGGCGAGTCCGATTCCGAGCAGGACCCGCACCAACCTGCCGATTGCCCCGGTTCGCCTCTCGGTCACCGTGGCCATCCCACACCTCCCAGGTCAAACCCCGACCTGCACCATCCATCCCGCCGCTTGCCCGCTCCCGACCACTCGTCGGTCGGCCGCCCCGGCAGTCTCAACTTCTCTCTACTATATTATCCGCCAGTTGAATAGTCAACGCCGAGGCAAGACCGGGTCAGAGCCATCGCCATTTGTTGAAAGAGGGCTCCGGCCGATTGACTATATAACTGACGGGCGATACAATGGTTTCAAGGTTGCCTGGGTTTTCGGGGTCACGGCCATCGAGGTGCTCCCCGGAGGGAGGAACGCCGATGGAGGCGGACAGTGGGACCCGGGCTCTTCCGCGAGGATGAATCATGGCGCGGCTCCTCATACTGGGTGCGGGCATCGCGGGGCACACCGCGGCGCTTCACGCTCGTCGGAAGCTGGGCGAGGATCACGAGGTGGTCGTGGTTTCGCCCAACAGCCGGTGGAACTGGATTCCGTCGAACATCTGGGTGGGCGTTGGGGTGATGACGCCCGAGCAGGTGACCTTTCCGCTGGCGCCTGTCTACGAGAAGACCGGGGTGATTTTTCGACAGGCGAAGGCGGTCAGCCTTCATCCGGAGGGGGGTGAGGGCGTCGCTCGGCCCTACGTGATGGTCGAATCCACCGAGCCTGGCAAGGCCGGTGTACGCGAACGGGTGGAGTACGACTATCTGATCAACGCGACGGGTCCGCGGCTGCATTTCGACGCCACGGATGGCCTTGGGCCGGAGAAGAACAGCCTCTCCGTCTGTACGGCCGGACATGCGGCGCAGGCGGCGGCGGGACTCGACGAGGCAGTGGCCCGGATGCAGCGGGGGGAGCGTCAAACCCTTCTGATCGGCACCGGTCACGGCACCTGCACCTGTCAGGGCGCGGCCTTTGAATACCTTTTCAACGTTGAATTTGAGCTGCGGCGCCGGGGTGTCCGGGACAAGGCTCGCCTGGTCTGGATCTCCAACGAGCACGAACTGGGCGATTTTGGGATGGGCGGTATGTTCATCCGTCGGGGTGGGTACATCACCCATAGCCGGGTCTTCACCGAATCGCTCTACACGGAGCGGGGTGTCGAGTGGATCACCCAGGCGGCCGTGAAGAAGGTGGATCGCGGTGAGATCCATTATGAGACCCTCGACGGACGGCAGGAGTCGATCGCCTCGGATTTCACGATGCTCTTGCCGCCGTTTTCCGGCGTTGGTCTCAAGGCGTTCGACCGCGAGGGCTCGGAGATCACCGAGTCGGTCTTCGCGCCCAGCAACTTCATGTATGTGGATGCCGATTACACGAAGAAGCCTTATGAGGAGTGGCGTCCGACGGACTGGCCAGAGACTTACCGGTCACCCCGATACGACAACATTTACGCCGTGGGAATCGCCTTCGCGCCGCCGCACCCCATCTCGAGGCCGATGTTCAGTCCTTCGGGAACGCCGATTTACCCGACTCCCCCTCGAACGGGGATGCCCTCGGGGGTGATGGCGCGTGAGGTTGCCTTCAACATCGTCGACAAGATGGAAGGACGCGAGGGAAAAACCCGAACCGCCTCGATGGCGAAGATGGGAGCGGCCTGTATCGCCTCGGCCGGCGCCAGCCTGATGCGGGGGACGGCCGTCTCCATGACCGTTTACCCGATCATCCCGGACTTCCAGAAATATCCCGACACGGGACGCGACATCCATTACACTTCCGGCGAGATTGGCCTTGCCGGGCACTGGATCAAGCACCTGCTGCATTTCGCGTTCATGTACAAGGCGAAGGCGCGTCCGCTCTGGACGGCCATTCCCGAGTGACGCCGACCCTCGGCGAGAGGTGTTCCATGTCGACCGTCCGAAAACCGTTCGAACAGTCGTACTACCCGCCCGTTCCGACGCCGATGACAAAGGCCCTCCGGACGAACTGGGTCTGGCAATTCCTTCGCTTCCTCGTGATCAACGTGCGGATGCTCCGGATGGTAAGGATGCATTGATCGGAGTCTCCGCCGTTCTCAACAGACCTGGACCTCAATGGGCAGGGCGTGGCTGATGGCTGCGTCCCGGAGGTCGGTATCCCGTTCCATCGGCTGGGTCAGGCCCCTGAAATCCGTCGCCCGAACCATCAGGACGCGAGGGCCTGGCGCCTCTGGTGCGTGCCATTCGTGCTCCCAGAATCGCCAGGCATATCGGATCGGATCGCCGAGCAGGGACGCATCGGACCACGATCGGCCGCCGTCGTCGCTGATCTCGACCCTCGCGACGTCGGACTCGCCAGCCCAGGCGGCGCCCCGGATTCGATAGCTCTTCCCCCTGGGGACAATCTCATGGGGCGCTGGGCGTGCGATCTGAGCCTTGACCTGGATCTCTGAGACGGGGACGAGCGTCGGAAGTCCGTGCCGGCGCTCCCAGACGGCGTACTCCATGGTCTGAAAGAAGCCGTGGAAGGGCCGGTCGGTGACGATGATCCGTCGGAGCCACTTGACCGAGGCCATCCCGTACCAGCCCGGGACCACGGCGCGGACCGGATATCCATGCCTCGGCGCCAGTTCCTCGCCGTTCATCCGGTAGGCGAGCAAAACCTCGTTCTTGCGGGCCTTCTTCAGTGGAAGGCTTCGAGCGTATCGAATCCGGCCGGGCGTCTCGTGTTGTGGGGGCAGGAACTCACCCTCATCGGCCCCTTCGAGGATAACTTCGACGGCACCTGGCTTGACTCCCGCCCGCTCCAGGAGCGCGACCAGGGGCACACCGGTCCACTCCGCGTTGCCCACGCCTCCGAGTCCCCATCGGATGCCGATCTGAATCTGGTCGAGGTAGATCCGTCCGTTGCCCGAGCACTCCAGGAGGGCCATCCGGGTTTCGGAAGGCATTCCGTTCAACTCCTCAAGATCGATCTCGAAGGGACGATCCACCTCGCCCTCGATCGCGATCCGCCACAAGGAAGCCTCGATCCGAGGGACTTCAAAATGCGTTCGAACGTAAAATCGTTCGGCCGACGTGACGAAGCTTTCTGAAGCCGACGAGAACGCCGGCTCCAGGTTGTCCGGACCGCGCTGGAGGATGGTCAGGCCAGGCGCCTGCTCGCCCGTTCTCACGATGACGTTGTGGTCAGGCATCGGGACCTCCGTCATCGTCGAGCTGAGTGGATCGCCCGATGGATACGATTCGGGTCGTGGCCGTCGCCCGTCGCGACGTCGCGGAAATCCCCGCGCAAGGCTTTCAGCGCGTACCGCTCCTCATCGATCTCCGAGGCCGTGCGGACGCCCATCCGTCGGAAGACCGGCATTGGTGGGCACCACCCCTGGAGAGCGTGCTGAAGCAGGAACCCGGCAACGGCGGCCGGCAGGATGTAAAACCGCCGGTCCACAAAAGCTCCAAGCCCAAGACCGACCAGGGCGACCGTGGCCGCATTGGCCTCCAGGGTCCGCTCGATGTCCCACTCCCGGTCCAGTTCCTCCAGGCGGTGTTCGATGGCGCTGGAACCGGCCTCGGCATACCGGGCCACTCGCTGCTCCGTCTGTCGACGAATCCAGTCGTTCACATGCCCGGCGGTATGTTCGGGCACTCGCATGGTGGTGGGCGATGTCATGATGGTTCCTCCGGAATTCGGAAAAGGAGCTGGGAAGCGCATCGGCTCTCCAGCCTTGCCTCGGTACTCGCAACTCCGGAGCCTTAGCCCGTCGAGCGATTGACTTTATCGTCCGATGGAAATATAGTTAACAATCGCGATGATCGGGTGGAACCGTGGCCCGAGTGAGAGAACGTCATGGAGCGGAGATCGACGATGATGGAGGCCCTGTGGCCCCTTGGCTTTCTGGTACTTTGGTTTGTGCTGAACCGCTGGGTGCTGCCGCGGCTGGGCGTGCCGACGTGAATGGGTGAATCCTGTGCGGTGTCACCGCACCAGACGACAGGTCGGCCGATTCCGGTTGTCCCCACGCGGGAAGTCCGGGGATCCAACCATCCCGGGAGCGCCGCGAGCAGCCATGCGGAGGGAAAGGAATCTGGTCCACTCGGGGCCGACGTGGGTTCCGATGCCGGCGGAAGGTAAGAGTCGAGCGATGTTTTCGAGGAAGTCCGCCGCGTCGGCTCGGGCCGTCGTGTTTCCGTCCGCGATTCGACCATTCAAGCCGTCCCGCACGCCCGCACGAACAATGAAGAAATTCGGTTGAAGGTGATTGTGCTGCCTGTTCGGGTTGAGCGGCGGGGATTAGAATGCGGCGACCGTACCGGAGGTTCCGGGCGGCCGGGAGAACGATCCCGACGGGTCGAACGTGGAGGATTTCTTTTCCATGAGACCGTTCCGCAAGGAATCGCTTGGCAAGGTCCGGACGAAGATCGTGGCGACGGTCGGGCCGGCATCGAGCGACCCGGCCGTGATGCGGCGGATGGTGGAGGCGGGAGTGAATGTTTTCCGCCTTAATTTTTCGCACGGGACGCATGAGGAGCACACGGTTCAGCTCCAGCGGATTCGGGCGATCCAGGAGGAGACAGGCATCCAGGTTGCCGTTCTCCAGGACCTTTGCGGGCCGAAGATCCGGCTGGGAACAATTCCTGGCGGTGCGGTGGCCTGCGACCTCGACGCGGTTTTCACGATCCGAGATGAGCCGGGCCCGGAAGGCGATCCGTACCAGTTGAGCTGCTCGCACCCGACGCTACCCGGCGAGCTGGAGATTGGGCAGTCGGTGCTCTTCGCCGATGGGACCGTGGCGATGGAGGTCATCGAGCGGATACCGGGCGGGGCGAGGATCAAGGTCACGCTTCCGGGGCTGATTCGATCGCACCAGGGGCTCAACGTGCCCGGCGGCGCGCTCAGCGTTTCAGCGCTCACGGAAAAGGATATTCACGACCTGGAATGGACGGCGCAGCACGATGTCGCGTATGTCGGGCTTTCGTTCGTTCGCCGCGCGGAGGACGTGATTCAACTTCGTCGCGAGCTGGAGAAACGAGGGAGTCGGGCCCGGATTGTCGCCAAGATTGAGAAGCGAGAGGCGATCGCCAATCTCGACGCGATTGTCGCCGAGGCGGACGCGGTGATGGTCGCTCGAGGAGACCTTGGGGTCGAGATGGACGTCACGCGTGTACCGGCGATGCAGAAGAAGATCATCGCGGCGTGTCGGGAGGCGCGTGTTCCGGTGATCACGGCGACTCAGATGCTCAACAGCATGGAGACGTCCAGCCGACCGACCCGGGCTGAGGCCAGCGACGTCTTCAACGCGGTACTCGACGGGACCGACGCCGTGATGCTCTCGGGCGAGACGGCGATTGGCGCGTATCCGGTCGAGGCGGTCGCGGTGATGAGCGAGGTCGCCGCGGAGGCCGAAGCATATCTCTTCGCCAGTGACGGCAAGGGCCAGGACGGGGCGAGCGTCTGGGGGCTGGCCGGGATGCCGGCCGGGCGCTGGTACACGGCCGATAGTCCCTCGCAGATCGCGCGGGCGGGGCAGGTCCGGCCGGTCACGGAATGCGTGGTCGAGGCCGCCAGTCTGATCTCCCGCCGGCTTCAGGCCGCGATGCTCGCTGTTTCGACGAAGTCGGGCCGGACCGCGCTGGCGATCTCGAAGCACCGGAATCCGACGCCGACCCTCGCCCTGGCCCACGACGCCCACACGGCCCGTGCCATGGCACTGTTCTGGGGCGTGACTCCGCTGCCCATGCCGGACCTTCCCGAGCGAGCGCAGCGCCGGGCCGCGATTATCGAGTGGTGCAAGAGTCGAGGCATGATCGAGGTCGGCGACCGGATCGTCGTGCTTCGAGGCGCCGGCCCGTCCGACCCCTCGCACAACGAGCTGGTCGTTCACGAGGTCACCTGATTCCAGGGCCGATGGTCGAGTCTGGCCGCTTCGATCACCGGGGCGCCGCGGTCGGATGCGGATCGAGCCGGTCATGGACGATCCGCTTCCACCCTTGCGCTGGGTCGAAGCCTGGCGCGTTGTCGTTGTCGTGGCACCGGGCGCAGAGGCGGCCGCGCGCCTGGTCGTTACCGATCGCCATCACCTGGCGGAGCGCCTGATCGTCGGGATTTTCGACGTGGCGCGAGCCGGGACCGTGGCAGTTTTCGCACTGGTTTCCGGCGAGAAGGGGCGTGGCCTCGCGCGACCGCCAGCCGGAGGAAACTCCGAAACCGGTGGTGTGGCAGGCGATGCAATCGGGGTCGAAGGCGACGTCGGGCCTCGGGTCGCGGAGGATCGATTCGAAGGCCCGGGCGTGGGGAGTCGCGGCCCATCGCTCGTAGGTTTTCGGGTGGCACGATCGACAGGCCAGGGCTCCGACGTAGCGCGCGCCACCGCTCGCTTCGAGTCGAGGAGCCTCCTCAACCAGGCGCGACGATTTGAGCGCGGATCGATAGCCGTTCAGAACACGCTCCTGGATGCCGCCGCCTGGACCGTCGTATCGGTCGTCGAGTGTCAGGAGGCGGTAACGCGGCCGACGTTCCGGATTGTCCGCGAAGGCGAAGGCTCCGACGTACATCCCCTTTTGGCCGACGTTCACCAGTGTGGTCCGGCCGTCGTTGAGAAGTTCCGGGCGCCGGGTCCTCGGTGTCTCGCCCTCGGAGGTCGCCACGACGATCTCGAAGCCTGGGAATGCCAAGGCGAGCCGGGCGGCCAGGTCGGGGGGGCCCTGAACCATCAACACCTGAAAGTTCGACCGAGATTCGAGGTCGGCCAGGACGGCGGGAAGGGCTTCGTCGGGCGTCTGGATGGTCGGAAGATGATGGCGAACGTCGGGACCGAGCGCCGCCATCGCGGCCGGGTCGACGACGGCGGTGAGACCCAGCCGGATCGGACCCGCCTGGACAATTCGAGACGGCTGGACGAGCGAACGATGGTCCTCGGTCGGCTGAATGTTGGCGGCGATCAGCTTTGTCTCGGCTCCGAGCCGTTCGCGGAGGATCTCCAGCGCCCGGCCGGTTCCGAGCTTCAGATCGTCGGGGGCAACGGCGACCGCGTCGTATCGCAGAATCGCCAGAGCTTCGGCGGCGAACCGGAGCCGGAGCGCGGCGTGCTCGGGTCCACCGCGTGCCGAGGCGGGGTCGTCGACGAGCCCGCCCAGGTCGATCAGGACAGTCGGGCGGCCAGCGGCCCGAAGCCGCTCGACCAGATTCTCGCGCCGGACCAGTCCGCCTGCCTGGCCTCGCGAGCAACCGCAGGGTTCGAAATGCCCCTGCTGCTGCCCGGTGACGATCAGAACGGCGGCCGGATCGCCGAGATCGGCGAGAAGCTTCGAGGTCGAAAACTCGGGCCGGGCTGTCGGCCGTGCGGACGGACCTGGCTCGGTGCCACATCCCGACAAAGCAAGGATCATTGCCGTCGCGACGGCCCGTCGCAACGCCCGGATTCGGCCGGTGGGATTGATCGGCATTTGCGTTCCTCCGTACGGCCCGCGTCGCCGGAGGATCGGTGGCAAGTCGCGAGCATCTCCCCATCATCCACCTGGAAAGCCCGGTGCCGGTCCGCGGTTGGGCCGGACCGGGCTTCTGGTTGGTAGATCAGGTCAATAACCGTCCGAGGTGACGACCTCGCCGCCGGCGCGTGTCGTTAGGGCCTGATACGTCGGCAGTGCGACGCGGCCCACGAGCGAATACGGAGGCTGGCCGCCAGGGCCGGTTCCCACGATTGGCGCGGGGAAGGATCCGCTCGGGGGTGACCACGAGGCGACCGAACTCTTGATGAACTTCACCGAACCATCAGCAAAGCCGAAGTTGGCGCCGCCGGGGTGAAAGCTCGAGGCCGAGATTGGGAACATGTAACCATCGTCGCCGTTCTTGAGCACCGGGTTAATCCTTAACCAAGCGTGATATATAGTCCACGGGCAAGATTCTCGAGGAAAAGCTCGAAGACCCCCGAGGTTTCTGGAATAATAGAGGTACGAACACATCCTCATCATTCCAGGACAAAGGGGGCCTTCGAGTGAGCGCTACT
>DAIDKV010000010.1 GCA_027449865.1 Planctomycetales bacterium | reverse complement strand
GGCCATCTCGATTGCTGCTTTCGGCCGATCGTCGACTGGATGGCGGCGAACCTGCCCGGGGCGAAGTTCAGCATCCGCGACGGCTACCTGCCGAGCTGGCGGGCCGATCGCCACGCCGAGCTGGTCCGTCCGCTCGCGCCTGGCGTCGCCGATCGCGCCCACGGACTGGCCACCGGCGCCGGATTAAGGACCATCGAATGAGACGGAAGCCCCCGAAGGTTGATGAGACGGTCGACGAGTCGACCGAGAGCGAGATCACGATCTTGCCCGATGGCCGGATCTTCGCCTTTGGGATTACTGGACCGGTCGCCGCCGTCCTCGCGACGATCCCGACGGCCGACGAGCGGACGAGGCGGCTGCTCGAGCGGATCGGCCGCCTGGGCGCCGCGACATCGCCTCGCGGCCCATCATCAGATCGGGAGGGAGAATCATGTCCGACCCATCGGGGATGAACGGGCATCCGCCGACGGCCGACCCGGACCGTCGACGGCTGGCGCGGTCCCCCTCCGCGCCGGCAACAGCTCCAAGGCGCCCGTCCGACGAGCTTGAGGTCCTCATCCGCGCCCGGTATCCGATCATCTACGTCGTCACCTGGGAAGAGGAGCGGCTCGAGAAGCGGCTCCTGGAGATCGCGAAGAAGCGGAACAAGACTTTGCACGTCTGGACGTGCAGCCAGGGTCTGGTCCCGTACGGGGCCGAGCCCCAGCGGAACCGGACTGGCTCGGGCAACACCTGCGACCCGGTCTCGGGCTTCGATGCGGTCCTCGGCCACGTGGATCCGGCCATCTTCCTGTTCAAGGACCTCCACGACCACCTCGACACTCGCCTCTGCGTTGGCCACCTGCGAAATGTGCGCCGCCTCCGCGACGTCGCGCACGCCCTGCGCGACACGTACAAGACGATTGTCCTGGTCTCACCGATCATGAAGATCCCGGTCGAGCTCACCAAGGACATCGCCGTCCTCGACCTGGGCACGCCGTCGGTGGAGGACTTCAACGGCCTGCTCGACCGGATCATCGACGACGTCAAGGACCAGCCGAGGATTCGGATCAACCTCGACGACGAGGGCCGCGAGAAGCTGGTGCACGCGGCGAGCGGGCTGACGCTCAAGGAGGCCGAGAACGTCTTCGCCAAGACGCTCGTTCTCGACGGCAAGCTCGACGCCGACGACATCGGCGTGGTCTTCAGCGAAAAGCAGCAGATCATCCGCAAAAGCGGGACGCTCGAATACTACGAGAGCCAGGAGCGGTTCGCGACCGTGGCTGGCCTGGAGAACCTCAAGGACTGGCTGAGCAAGCGGAGCGCGGCGTTCAGCGAACGCGCCTCGCATTTCGGCCTGCCGGCGCCCAAGGGGGTGCTGCTGCTGGGCGTGCAGGGGTGCGGCAAGAGCCTCTGCGCCAAGGCGGCGGCGAGCCTCTGGAAGCTCCCGCTGCTTCGGTTCGACATCGGGCGTGTCTTCGGCAGCCTGGTCGGCTCGAGCGAGGAGTCGATGCGGCGGGCGATCCAGACGGCCGAGAGCGTCGCGCCGGCGATCCTCTGGATCGACGAGATCGACAAGGCGTTCGCCGGGACTCAGGGCTCGGCCGGCAGCGACGGCGGGACCGCCTCTCGCGTGTTCGGGACATTCCTTACCTGGCTCTCGGAGAAGACCGCCCCGGTCTTCGTCATCGCCACCGCCAACGACATCAGCCATCTCCCCCCGGAGATGCTCCGCAAGGGTCGTGTCGACGAGATTTTCTTCGTGGACCTGCCCGACGAGGACGAACGCAGGGAGATTTTCCGCATCCACCTGGCCAAGCGGAAGAGGGATCCGTCGCAGTTCGACCTCGACGCCCTGTCGCGGCTGAGCGAGGGCTTCAGCGGGGCCGAGATCGAGGAGGCGATCATCTCGGGCCTGTACGACGCCTTCAGCAAGGGGACCGACCTGGACACCGCGACCCTCCGCGCCGGGATCGCCGAAACCGTCCCGCTGTCGAGGACCATGAGCGAGGAGCTGTCCCGACTGCGCAACTGGGCCCAGGGCCGCGCCCGGCCGGCGACCGGCCCGGCCCGACGCGCCGAGCCCGAGGCCGCCGAGACCCGTCGCAAGCTGGAGATCTGAACGGACCCGTTGGTCTGTCCGATCCGATCCGAAGGAGGACCCCCGATGAGCACCGTCCTGGTTGTGACCCCGATCGTCGTCGCCTCGTGGCCCTTGATGTCGGCGGCGATCACCGCGGCGATCGGCACCATGGGCTTCGCCGCCTCGCAAAACAAAGGGCCCCGCGTCCGGCAGATCGCGGGCGGCGCGGCCCGAGCCGAGATCGAGCTGGAGGACAGCGAGATCCTCGCCGGATCGGCCGGGTCGGGCGAGCAGATGGTCGTCGAGCGCGACGGCATCCGCGCCATCTTCAGCCGGGACGCCCGGGGTGCCCTGAAGCTCTGCATCGAGGGGAGCGGGCAATCGAAGGCTGAGCTGAAGCGGATCGGCGAGGCGCTCGTCGGCCGCGTCGCACAGCAGTATGCTTACCATCGGCTTGTCAGCGAATTGAAGGAGCGCCAGATGACCATCCTCGACCAGCGGGTCGGCGAGGATCAGGCGATCCATATCCGGGTCCGCAACGGATGAGCGAGGAGGGCTGGCGATGGGCGATGAGGAGATCGAGATCGTGATCGGCGCCGACGGCAAGGTCGTGGTGCGGACGATTGGTATCAAGGGATCGCGATGCCTGGATGTCGCCGAGGCGATCGCTCAGATCGTCGGCCGCGAGGAGTCACGCCAGATGACCGAAGAGTATCACGAGGCGGGGATCCAGGTGTACGCGCAGGTCGAGCAGCGGGTGCGCCGATCCAACGGTTGAGTCGTCCGAGGCGCCAACGAAGCGGGGACCGGCTCGGAGTTATCGAGCGGCCTGTTCCCTTTCGTTGGGCTGGAACGGAGCGGGCGAGCCATGCAGTGCCCGAGCTGTCGCTTTGAGAACATGCCCGGCCTGGAGAGCTGCGGGCGTTGTGGGACGTCGCTGGCCCTGGCGACCGCCGCGATCGACGTCCATCCGCCCCGGGCCTCCCGCGTCTCGAAGCGGGTGCGCCGGGCGGTCCCCGGGCGCCTGCTCTACCGGGCTCGCGACGCGGCCATCGAGGCGTGGCGGACCATCACCTCCTCGATCATCGAGGACTCGCGGATCCCCCTGCCCGAGCCCGGCATCCTCTCTCGGCTGATCGTCCCTGGGTGGGCTCATCTCCACGCGGGTCTGCGGGTACGGGGGTGGTCTTTCCTGGTGGCCTACCTCTTCCTCTTGCTGCTCGCCCTGACGCGGTGGGGGACGTCGATGGGCTCGATCGCGGCCGGACTGGCGTTCAGCGTCCATGCTTCCTCGGTGATGGATGTTCTGATCCGACAGGGAACGGTCCGGTTCCCGAGGATGATGGCGATGGCCCTGATGGTCTCCCTGGTCCTGGCGGCGCTTTTCTACGCCCCCGCCGGATGGGTGCTCTCGTACGGGATCGCCGTGCCGATTGTGTACGCCCACAACGCGCCCCCCTTCGATCGGGACGACGTCGTGCTGATCAATCGATGGGCCTACGCGCTGACGTCGCCGCGCCGGGGCGATGTCGTCCAGTTCCGACCCACGAGCGCGGGCCGGATCGTGGACCCCAACCTGCAAGCCCTTCACGTGCGCTGGGTCTACGAGCAGACCATGCTGATCGACCGCGTCGTCGGGTTGCCCGGCGACCGGGTCGTCTGGGATGGGGGCAAGCTGACCATCGACGGGGCTCCCGTCGCATGGGCGCCGTTGATCCCCGGGCGCCTGCCGCCCCGCCTGGAGATCGACGTCCCGACCGACTGCTACCTCATCCTGCCCACGACATCGGTCGGGGCGGCCAATGCGGCGGGGGTCGAGTCGTACTGGAAAACCGCCGGGTTGATCCCCGGTGATGATATCCTTGGGGTCGCTTATTTGCGAGTGGCACCGATCACACGATGGTGGCTCATCCGCTGAACGAACGGGGTGGGCCGATCCGGCCGGGAGGCGCGTCTTGGCAAGGTTCGACAGACTGGAATTCGAGGACGAGTCGGAAGGCGAGGCCGGGGACCTCGGGCCGATCGGCCCCGCGGAAGCGGAGCGGAGCGACCAGTCGGGATGGATGGTGAAGGCCGACGACCATCGTCGCCGGGGGCTCTACGAGAACGCTCTGCGCCACTATTCGCGGGCCCTGGAACTGGACCGTTCGCTGGTGGCCGGGTGGGTCGGCCAGGTCCAGATGCTGATCCTGCTCGGCGAGTACCCCGAGGCGGAGCTCTGGTCCCGAAAGTCTCTGGAGTTGTTCAAGGGCCAGGGCGACCTGATGGCCGGTCGTGCCCAGGCCCTCTCCCGGATCGGCGACCGGGCGCAGGCCCTGGAGCTGGCCGATGCCGCGCTGCGGCAGGAGGGAGACTCGGCTTACCGTTGGATGGTTCGCGGAGAGCTGCTCGTCTCCGGCCGCGACGAGGTCGACCGCTACTGCTTCGACAAGGCGGTGCTGGCCGACCGCGATTGGCTCGTGCCCCTGGAGATCGCCCTGATCTACCTGCACCACGGCCAGCCGAGCAAGGCGATGCTCCGCGCCCGACAGGCGGTCGAGACGTCGCCCGGCAGCTTTTACGCCTGGCTGATCCAGGGCGATTGCGAGCGCGCGAGCGGCCTCGACCGCCAGGCGAAGGCCAGCTACGAGCGTTGCCTCGAGCTGTCGCCACGACACCAGGACGCGAGCCGGCGGCTCGCCGAACTGGAGAACCAGGGGTGGTCGCTGGCCCGAGGGGTCCGGCGCCTGATCGGCCGATGACGACGACCACATCCCGACCGGAGGCTCGCGTGATGGACTGGACGCTCGACAAGATCCTTCGAGGCGCGCGGAAGCTCGGCGCCAGCGACGTGCACCTGATTCGCGGGATCTCGCCGGCCCTGCGGGTCAACGGCGAGATCCGCCTGATCGATGGCGATGCGCTCGAAGAAGCGTCGCTCCGCGCCCTGATCGACGGCCTGATGAACGACAAGGATCGCCAGGTCTTCGAGCGCGAGTGGCAGCTCTGCTTCTCAAGGCACTGGGAGGGGATCGGCCGGTTCCGCGCCAGCGTCTACCTGCACGCGGGCATCCCCGAGATGTCGATCCGCCTCTGCGAGACCTCGGTCCGGCCCCGCTCGGAGCTCGGCCTTCCCCCCATCGTCGACGAGCTGGCCCGCCTCCCGAACGGCCTGATCCTCGTCACCGGCGCGACCGGCAACGGCAAGACGACGACGCTCAACTATGTCGTCGACCTGATCAACCGTAACCGCCGCGCCAAGATCGTCACCATCGAGGATCCGGTCGAGTACGTCCACCGGAACCAGAGCAGTATCGTCGTCCAGCAGGAGGTCTACACCGACGTCCCGTCGTTTCACAAGGCCCTGACGCACGTGCTGAGGCAGGACCCCGACGTCGTGGTGATCGGCGAGATGCGCGACCTGGAGACCGTTGCCACCGCGCTGACGGCCGCCGAGACCGGCCACCTCGTCCTGGCGACGCTCCACACCCCCGACGTGACCCAGACCGTCCAGCGGATCTTCAGTGTCTTCCCGCACGAGCAGCAGAACACGATCACCTACCAGCTTGGCAATGTCCTCCAGGCTGTGCTGGCGCAGCGCCTGCTTCCGCGGGCGGATGGCAAGGGCCTGATCCTTGCCGCCGAGGTCTGCATTGCGACGCCCGCCGTACGGAAGCGAATCCGCGAGGGCGAGCCGCACCTGCTCTTCAGCGAGATGCAGATGGGCCGGAAGCACCAGATGCAGACCCTCGACGCCTCCCTGCTCGAATTATACCAGAGGGGTGACATCAGCTACGACGTCGCCCTCTCCAACGCTCGCGAGCCCGATGCCTTCCGTCAGCGCTCCACCGGCACCCCACGCGTTAGCTCCTGACCGGATCGTGCCCCTGTCCGACGTGGGATGGCCACCGGCTTCTGGAACCCGTTCCACCTGGCCTTCCGACGGCTCGCTCGCATTCGGCGTTCCTGATGGGCGCTGGATCGCCGTCAAGGCCGATGAAATCGCCGATCGGAGGCCGCGGGCGACCCAAATCATGCCCGAGGCGCTGGCGGGGCGGATGACCATCCAGGAGCTGCGCGACCCGCTCTCATTCCTCGGCCGACGGTCCGCTGTCTCGCCCGATCCGGTACAATCAAAACTTCCCCGATCGTCGGCCTTCGACCAGTCGCCGGCGAGGGATTCCCACCCGAATGGCCCGGAGTTCGCCGATGACGACAGGAAGCGTGACCATCCGCCGAGAGCCGCCCGCGAAGAGCCGCCCGCCCGGTCCCCGCGGCGGTGGCCTTATGGGTGACCTCAGAGAATTCACGGCCGACCGGCTTGGTACGCTCTCCCGATGGGCCCGAGAGTACGGCGACCTGGTTTCCGCCCGCTTTGGGCCCAGACGCCTCCTCTTCGTCAATCACCCGGACCTCGTCGAGGAAGTGCTGGTTCACCAGAACCGGAAGCTCATCAAACACTACCGGCTCCGCCAGGCGAAGCGAACCCTCGGCGAAGGGCTGCTCACCAGCGAGGGAGACTTCTGGCGCGCCCAACGCAAGCTGGTACAGCCCGCCTTCCATCGCGAGAAGATCGCCGGATTCGCCGAGCTGATGGTGGACTACGCACTCCGACTGGTCGGGACATGGGGCGACCGTCGCGAGCTGGACGTCCAGGCCGAGATGATGAAGCTGACGCTCCAGATCGTCGCCAAGGCTCTCTTCGGCGCGGATGTCGGAGGCGAATCGGCCGACGTCACCGCGGCGATGGAAACCCTGATGCACAACTTCGAGGCGAGCTCCGCCCTGCCGATCATCATTCCGCAATGGGTTCCGACCCCGTCGAACCTCCGGACCGGCGCGGCGATCCGGCAGCTCAATCGGGTTCTCTATCGGATCATCGCCGAACGCCGGAAGGACGGCGAGGACCGAGGCGACCTGCTCTCGATGCTGCTCCAGGCGCAGGATGAAGAAAGCGGGCGCCGGATGACCGACCGCCAGCTTCGCGACGAATGCATGACTCTTTTCCTGGCCGGTCACGAGACCACGGCCAACACGCTCTCCTGGGCCTGGTATCTACTGGCGAAGCACCCCGAGGCCGCCGCCCGGCTCCGCGAGGAGCTGGAGAATGTCCTCGACGGTCGACGCCCGTCGCTCGCCGACCTTCCCCGGCTCCCGTACACGGAGGGCGTGGTGAACGAGTCGCTTCGCCTGTATCCGCCCGCCTGGATTGTCGGGCGAGAGGCCGCCGAGCCGATCGAACTGGGCGGCTATCTGGTCGACCGAGGAACCACCCTCTTCCTCGCCGCCTGTGCCATTCAACGCGACCCTCGCTGGTTCGACGAACCGGACGCCTTTCGTCCCGAACGGTGGGCCGGAGGGTTCCAGCAGCGAATCCCCCGCTACGCTTATTTCCCCTTCGGTGGCGGTCCGCGGATCTGTATTGGGAATAGTTTTGCGCAGATGGAGGCCGCGCTGGTGATCGCCTCGATTTTTCCGAGATATCGCCTCGAACTGGCCCCCGGCGCGCGGGTTGAGCCGCTCGCCTCGATGACCCTTCGCATGACGCATGGGCTCGCCATGCGCGTGGAACGACTGGCCCGTTAGCGATCGTCTCGCCGAACTACATGACTCGACAGGAGTTCCGAATGTTCGGCATAATTTTGCCGAATTTCTCTGAATTCCTTCACAGAGGACTGGACGCTCGGATGTTGGGATCGTATGATTGCCAGCGTTCGAGATCATGAAATCTCGATCGGATCTGCTGATGCGGGTCCGATCGGAAACTCACCGTTTCTCCACGAGAGGGACGGCCTCGCCCCGTAAGCGAGGAGGGCGAGTTTGGATCGAATGGCGCCCCCTGTCCGGGCCACTTCCTCCCCGGCTCTCGGCAGAGCCCCGGTGGACTCCGACCAGGTGGACGTCCGGCCCCCAAAACCAAAGAAGGGGTGTCCGATGATGCTATGTCTGGGAGTCAGGGTCCTGTGCGATCGCCCGATCGCATAAGGGCCTGCCTTTGCGCGCGTGCAGGGTTCGCGTGAACCGGCGTCCGTGCCGGATGACAGAGAACCTCAAGGCGAGTCCGATGGCCTCGTCGTGGTCGCGGTGCGCCTGCGCGCACGAAACGCAGGGCCTGTCCCAGGGCTCGTCCTGGTTTGCAATGATCCGGATTCATCGCTCAACCGAGGAGAGAAACATGATGAAGCGTCGTGGGTTTACGTTGATCGAGTTGCTGGTCGTGATCGCGATCATCGCCGTGTTGATCGCCCTGCTGTTGCCGGCGGTGCAGGCGGCCCGCGAGGCGGCCCGGCGGGCCCAGTGCACCAACAACCTCAAGCAGATTGGGCTGGCGGTGCAGAACTACATCTCCGAGGTCGGAGCGTTGCCGCCGCAGACGAGCTGGCCGACCGCCGCGGCCAACAATCTGGGCACGGGTGTGGGAATGATGTGGGGATTCAACTGGTATGCGGCCATTCTGCCCCAGATGGAGCAGCAGCCGATCTTTAACTCGATCAACTTCATGCTCTGCCCGATGGATGGCAGCCTTGGGCAGTTCGGCAACATCACGGCCGCGAGCACCCAGATCAAGGCCCTGCTCTGTCCGTCGGAGTCGGCGTCGACGCAGCTCTACGCAACTCCCCAGATGAACGGGGGGAGCTTCGGCTACTACGGCGTGGCGAATTACGTTGGGAATTACGGCGGACCGCCGACGTTCCAGCCCTACAGCGGCGCCATCATTCCTGGCTACGGTGTCACGCCGGGCTCGACCACGTTGACGCTCGGTACCCGGAACCCGGTCGTTCGGATTGCCTCGATCACGGACGGGACCTCGAACACCGGCCTGGTCAGCGAGCGTCTTCTCTCTCAGAATCCCTATCTCGGCACCAGCGGGACCTCGACGACGCTGGTCTATCCCAGCGGTATCCCGGGATTGCGGGCGATTTTCACGGCCAGCAGTGGCGTCGTGCCGGGCACGACGGGGATCACGCCGAACGTCATGTCCAGCCCGGCGGGCCTCTTCGTCAAGTATTGCCAGGGGATCAGCGGGACCACGCCGGCCACTTTCTCGAACTACGTGGGGATCGAGTACCTCGCCGGCAACCCGGTGACGCTCGCCCTCTCCAGCTACATGCACTGGACGCCGCCCAACACGCCCCCCTGCCTGAATCCGATGGACTACTCGATCGGGATGAGTTCCATGTTCCCCGGCTATCTGGGCCCCTACAGCGCCCCGTCGGCCTCGAGCTTGCACCCGGGGGGTGTCAACGTCGGCTTCTGCGACGGCTCGGTCCATTTCATCAAGAACACGGTCTCGCTCCAGGCGTGGTGGGGCCTCGGCACCCGGTCGATGGGTGAGGTCATCAGCTCCGGCTCGTACTGAGATCCTTCCCTTCGAACCCGGCGCGGGGGGCCGACGGCTCCTGGTCTCTCGCGCGGATGCGACTTCGGCCCGACCGCCGGCATTCCCTTGCCGCCGAAGGGCCGATCCTCGCCGCCTCGCCGGTCCTCCTCCGGCGGGGCGGCCTTACTCCACAACGCTTCCCTGCTGCTCGATCCGCTGGAGCTCCACCATCTCGCGATAGGCGCCGCCGAAGGAGATCAGCTCGTCGTGGCGGCCGACCTCGATGATTCGTCCCGCCTCCATCACAAGGATGCGGTCGGCGTGGCGAATCGTGCTGAGCCGGTGGGCGATCACGAACGACGTCCGTCCTCGGAGCAGATCGGCGAGACTCTGCTGGATCAGCCGCTCGCTCTCGCTGTCGAGGTTGCTCGTCGCCTCGTCGAGGATGAAGATCCTCGGATCCGCCAGGACAGCGCGGGCGATCGCGAGCCGCTGCCGCTGGCCTCCACTGAGCCGGACCCCACGCTCGCCGATCAGCGTCTCGTACCGGTCCGGCAGTCGATCGATGAACTCCGCGGCGTTGGCCGCGGCGGCGGCGGCCTCGATCCGGCCTCGGGTCGCCGATCGGTCGCCATACGCGATGTTCTCGGCGATCGTCCCATCGAAGAGGAAGACGTCCTGCTCGACGATCCCCAGAAGACGCCGATAACTCTCGACCTCGATCTCGCGGAGGTCCACACCATCCAGTGAGATCGTGCCGCGTGTCGGATCGTAGAACCGGGCGATCAGGTTGCAGAGCGTCGTTTTGCCGGATCCACTCCGGCCCACCAGCGCGATCGTCTCGCCAGGCTCCACGTCGAGGTCGATGTCCTCCAGTACCGGTCGCGTGGTCCCCGGGTAGGCGAAGGCCACCCCGCGCAGGACGATCCGGCCCGCGACCGCCGCCTTCGAGACCGACCGGATGCCGGGGCAGTCGGCCATTTCGCGAGGCTCGGCCAGCAGGTCGAGCACGCGGTCGAAGCCGGCGAGATTGTTCTGGAACTGCGTGACGCTTGACGCCAGGATCGCCATCGGCTCGAGCAACATCGCCAGATAGACCAGGAACATCATCAGGTCGCCAAGCGAGAGCCGGCCGTCGATGACCTGCAAGCCGCCGTAGAGCAGGAGCGCCACCGAGGCCATCGGCAGAAGGAACTCCCAGAGCAGTTCGATCATCCGAGAGAGCCACCAGACGTGCAGCTCCAGCCGGGCCATGAAGTGGTTCTCACCCATGAACCGGGCCGACTCGCTCTTCTGCCGGCCGAAAGCCCGGACCACCCGCATTCCGCCGAAGACCTCGGTCGTCTCGCTGTCGATCTGCTGGCGCTCCTTGCGAACGTCGCGGAAGAGCGGGCGGATCCGTCGGTTCCAGGTCAGGTCGGAATAATACACGCCCGGTACCAGCAAGAGCGCTCCGGCGAGGAGCCGCCAGTCGACGAACGCCAGCACGATGAGCCCGCCGAGGAACTGAACCACCGCCGACCACGGGTTGTAGAGCATGCTGAAGATCAGCTCGCCGATGCCGCCGGCATCCTCCCGGAGCAGGCTCGACGCCCCTCCTGATTTGAGCTGATAGACCCGGTGCAGCGGAAGCCGCATCGCGTGATCGTAGACCTTTCGACGGATCGCGACCTGAACGCGCTTGGTGATCCGGGTCGCCTGCCATCGGCTGGAAAGACCCAGGAACTTGCCCAGGACCGAAACGGCGAATACGATCGCTACCAGCGCCGCGAGCCGGATTCGAGGCGAATCCGGAATCGCCACCGAGTTCTGCGAGACCAGCCAGTCGGGGAGCGGATGCGCGAGCATCACATAGTCGATCGCGGCCTTGGTCGCGGCCGGTGGAATCAACTTCAGGAGCGTGGCGACGGTGAGCGAGGCCATCGCGACGGCCAGCGCGCCGCGCCGGCCTTCCATGAGCCGGTACAGCTCGCGATAAAGCCTCGGGAGCGAGCGATGGCGGCCTGGCCCCGTTCCCGCGGCTGGCTCGGCCTGGCCGTTGGCTTTGAGTTGAGAGCGGAAGCGTTCCAGGTATTCGCGGAACCGGAGCCGGCTGGCGATCCGTCGGTGCAAGGTAGGCAAGGGGGATCCCCGATTCATCCTGTTCTCGTCGAAGGCGATGGCCGGCGAGCCCTTGCCGGCCCTCTCGATTTCCAGGGTGCTCCATTGTATCGGCGAGACCGTCGCCCCGTCTCCCCGGATCACCGCGGCCCTTGCTACTGGAGCCGGCCCGAATGAACGTTGCCCTCGTTTTTTTGTTCTCGTCGGCCACGTTTCTGGCCTCGGCGCTTCTCTTCTCGGCCGAGCCGATGGTTGGCAAGCTGGTTCTGCCGATTTTCGGCGGAACGCCGGCCGTCTGGAACACGTGCCTGGTCTATTTCCAGATGATCCTGCTGGTTGGCTATGCCGGGCTCGGTGGCGGGTTGATTCCGTCGGGCGCGGAGCGGAAGCTCGCCTCGCCGGGCTATCTGCTGATCCTGGGTGGATTGCTTGCGATTGGGATCGCGTCGCCGATGGCGCCCGTCCCGGGCGCTCCGGCCGACTACGATGACCCGGCGGTGGGTCTGCTCCGGACGCTCTTGCTGGCGTTCACGGTCCCACTCCTGATGGTGGCGATGGTGGCCCCGCTGGTCCAGCACTGGTTTCATCTGACGCGGCATCCCAGGGCCGACGACCCGTATTTCCTCTACGCGGCGAGCAACGCCGGGAGCCTGCTCGCGTTGCTCGCGTATCCGTTCGCGATTGAGCCGAATCTAAGCCTCCGCGAACAGACGAGATTCTGGAGGGTGGGCCTGCTCGTCGAGGCGATCTTGCTCGCGGCGTGCGCGGTCGTCGCGCTCCATGAAAGAGGCCGGCGCCCGGATTCGTCCGAAGGCGCCTCGACCGGTGGCTGGCGTTCCCTCGGCGGGTGCCTGATCCTGGCGCTGGTGCCGTCGAGCTGGCTGATGGGCGTGACGGCCTATCTGACGACCGACCTTACGCCGATGCCCATGCTCTGGGTTGTCCCGCTGGCACTTTACCTGCTGAGCTTCATCGTCGCGTTTGCCGGGCCCGGCTCGCGATTCGTCCGGCTGGCTTCCGGTTCGCTACCTATGCTCATTCTGCCGCTGACGCTGGTGATGGGCGCGGGGTTTGTGCATGCCGCCTGGATTCCGCTTCACCTGCTCGCATTCTTCGCTGGGGCGGTCGCCTGCCACGGCGCTCTGGCACGCCGACGCCCGCACGCCCGCGACCTCGGGCCGTATTACGTCGCGATTGCGTTCGGCGGACTGCTCGGCGGGGTTTTCAACGCGATCGTCGCACCGGTGATCTTTGATCGAATCGTCGAGTATCCGGTGGCGATCGTGGCGGGATCGCTGCTGGGGATTGGGGTGGTGATCCCGTCGACGCGACGCGGATGGAGGGTCGAGGTGCTTCCGCCTCTGATCGTCTTCGCGATTGCGGCGATGCTGGTGACCGACGTGGGTGGGCTCTCCGATTCGGCCGTTGGTGGACTCGCGCTGGTGCTGGCCTCGGGGCTGGGCGTGCTCTCGATGGTGAAGGCAAGGCAGCGTCCGTTGCGGTTTGCGATGGTGGTCGCCGCGGTCCTGGCGGCGACCGGCCTCACGCAAGGCAAGGCGGGCCGGTTGCTTCACATCGAGCGCGACTTCTTCGGTGTTGTCCGCGTGACCGAGGACGAGAGCGGGAACTTCCATCGCCTTTTTCACGGGAGCACGCTCCACGGGCAGGAGCGGATCAATTTCGACAAGAGCACGAACGCTTACGAGCCGCTGACGTACTTCACCCGATCCGGTCCGATCGGCGATCTTTTTCGGATGATCGGGCCGAGGCTCAAAAAGGGAGGGGCGAGGGTGGGGGTGGTTGGCCTCGGCGCCGGGACTCTGGCCGCCTACGCCGCGCCAGGGCAGCGATGGACGTTCTACGAGATCGACCCGGCGATCGTCCGGATCGCCCGCGATCCTCGGTACTTCACGTACCTGAAGCATTGCCAGGCCGAGGCGCTCGACGTGGTTGTCGGCGATGCCCGGTTGAGGCTCCGCGAAGCGCCCGATCGCGCCTACGACCTCCTCATCCTCGACGCATTTAGTTCCGACGCGCTGCCGGTTCACCTGGTGACGCGCGAGGCGATCGCGCTGTATCGCTCGAAACTGGCCGAGGGGGGTGTGATGGCGTTCAACATCACGAACCGCTACCTCGACCTCGAACCGATGATTGGGCGTCAGGCCCTCGACGCCGGGCTCTTGTGCCGGGTCCGGGCCGATCTTGATGTGAAGCCCAGGGAGCGAGAGGGGGGAAAACAGCCATCGATCTGGGCGGTGATGGCGGCCGATTCCGGCGACCTGGGCGGCCTGGCCGATGATTCTGGCTGGCATGCGCCTGGGATCGGGGCCGATTCCCCGGCGTGGACCGACGAGCGATCGGACCTCCTGCGTTCGATTCGGTGGAGGCCGATCGTCAGGTGATCGGGGCCGAGGAGACGGAGGATTCCGTCCCCTCGGAATCAATCTCTCGATCGCTCAGTGGTCGTTCTTGATGGTGACGCCCGGCCAGTCGTCGGTCCGGAACGGCGTCGCGGGGAGTCCCTCGTTGCTGTAGAGGTTGCAGACGGGGTTATTCGCCCAGGCGTACCGAACGGCGACCGGCTCGGAGACGCCCTCGGCGTGGACCTCGACCTTGTCGCGGCCGACGAGCTTCGCCTTGGCCTCGACGAACTTCTTGTCAGAACCAGCGACGGTGAAGCCGATCACTTCCTGGACGTCGAAGGGACGCAGGCCGTGGCCGACGTGGTCGAAGGTCACGATGACCTTGTCGCCCTGGCGCTCCATCGACTTGAAGGTCGGGCTCTGGTAGGCGACGTTGATTCCGTAATCGCGGGCGAGGGCCCAGCGAGCGAGCCGCATGCCGACGTCCTGCTTGTTCTTCGGATGGATGTCCTTCCCCTCGCCGACGTCGATGATGACCGCCTGGCCGGTCTTCGGGAGCCGGCTCATCGTCATGGTCTGGGCCTCGCGCAGCTCGGCCCATCCGCTCTCCTGCGGGGCCTTCGACTCGGCCATGAAGTCGGCGAGCTGGACCCAGTAGAACGGGAAGTCGCCCTGGCCCCACTCGTCGCGCCAGCTCTTGATCATGAGCGGGAAGAGCTCGCGATACTGGTAGGCACGGCCGGAGTTGCTCTCACCCTGATACCAGATCACACCGCGGATGCCGTAGCCGATGGTCGGCTTGAGGACGCCGTTGTAGATGTTGGCAGGCCGGGCATTGCCGGAGAGCATCTGGGCGCGACTCGGCGGCCGGCGCTGACCCTTCTTCACCGCGGGCTTGCTTTCGGCTTTTTTCTCGGTGTGCTCGACTTCCTTCTCGATCGCCTCCCACCGCTTAAGGAGTGCGGCATAACGGGGATCGGCGGCGAGCAGGTCGCGTCGGATCCAGGCCTCGCAGGCCGAGCCGCCCCAGGCGTCGTCAATCAGGCCGATCGGGACACCGAGCGTCTTGTATAACTGGCGTCCGAAGTAGTAGCCAACCGCCGAGAAATCTCCGATCGTCTCCGGGCTGCATCGGGCCCACTTGCCGTTGAAATCCTTTTGAGGCTCCTGGGTCCCTCGATTCGGGACGCTGATCAGGCGGATTCTCGGGTACTTCGCGGCCAGGATTTCCAGGTCGGCGTCCTTCGACCCGCCAACATTCATCCCCATGTTCGACTGCCCGGAGCAGATCCAGACCTCGCCGACGAGGACGTCGTCGAAGGTGAGGGTGTTCTTGCCCTGGATGGTCAGGGTGTGCGGGCCGCCAGCCTTCATCGGGTCGAGCATCACGTGCCACGAGCCGTCCTCGCCGGCCTTCGCCGTCTTCGACTGGTCGGCGATCGTGACCTTGATCTCCTCGCCAGGCTCGGCCCAGCCCCAGACTCTGTCCTTCTGTTCGCGCTGGAGGACCATGTGCGGGCCGAACAGCGCGGGCACCTTCACGTCGGCCGCGGCTTCGGTCGGCACGACGCCGAGCGCGGCGACCACGATCGCCAGTGCGATCCGGTCGCGTCCGCGCCTGGGATGGAAGTCTCTCTGGATCTTCATCGATGGACCCTTGATCTCGGTTGGTCTTCGGCGCGTCCTCGCACGAGATCGGGTCCGTCCCGATCCCTGGCGCGTCGTCATGCCCGGTACTGGGAACCGGTTTTCCCGATGATGCCAGAGAAGTCGGGCGTGACCAAGGGGCGAGTCGTCGCTCTCGCGGCGAGAAAAAAGAGGTGTGCGGACGTCGCCGTCCGCATCACGAAGGCGAGAGAGAGGAACCGACGAAATGGCGTGCTTCGCGTTCTCTCGTCCCGCGGCGGGGTGGGACGAGGGGTGTATGCCTGGATCTTTGAGTGAGGCGGGATTTCAGCCGTGCGTCTGCTGTCCGCGTCCCGCGTTGACAAGCAGGTCGTCGCGGTCGGGACGTGAGGCCGGACGCGCCTCCTGCTGCCGCCGGGTTTCCTCGGCGACCTGGTTGTGGGTGGGATGGGGTGGCCCCGATTCCTCGGGCTTGCCGGGCGAAGTCCTTTCGGGTGCCTGGCCCTTGAGGGCTTCGGTCATCGAGTGGCGGGTGCCGTCCACCATGATTGTGCCTCCTCCTGGTCTCGTTCGAGTGGTCCTCGAAATTCGCAGGGATTCACCTGCACCGGCTGTGCCAACCGCCCTTGTGGACCGGCATTTCGCGGGGCGGGAAGATCGGCGGGGCGGTTGTCCCTATGAAGGTGTCCGGCATCCGTGGGGCGTTCCTGGTCACGGAGGAGAGTCGATCATGGTCCTTTCGGCGAGCCTGCTGGCCTTCTCGATCATCGCCGCGGATGTCGCCGCTTCCGTGCCGCCCTCAGCCACCTTGACGATCCGCGAGGCGATCCGGACGGCCCTCGAACACGATCCGGCGGTACGGGTGACCCGGGCCGATGACGGATCGATCGTGGTCGGGCCGACGAATCCGGACGGCTCGATCTGGCGGTTCCAGGCCGATTTGCTCGGCAAGGTGCGCTCGGTTGAGGAGGCGTATCGAGACCTCGCCCGGGCCCGAGAGGAGGTCGCGATCTTCGAGCGGGCCGACCGCGACGCGGAAGCCGTTCTCCATCGCGAGCAGACCGAGTTGCTCTTGCGGGGGACGCTCGACATGGAAGGCGCTGAGCGGCAACTCAAGGCGATCCAGAAAGACCTCTCGACGCGGAAATCGACGGTTGCCACCGCGGAACGTACGCTCCGCGAGCAGCTTGGCCTGGCGAAGTCGGACGTCGGGATCGTCGTAACCACCCCGACGACCGCCGCTCCGCTGACGCCCGACCTGGACGCGAGCCAGGCCACGATGCTCGCCCATCGACCCGAGATTGTCGAGCAGGCCGTGATCGTCCGTCTCGGCGAACTGGGTCTCTTGACGGCGCGGAACCAGTTGCTCCCCGTCCTCAGCCCCGACGAGGTCGCCGACTTCCGCGCCCTGGGACTCCAGTTGGATCGGCCCGGGACTGGTGCCTCGCTCCTCATGCTCGCACCGATCTTGCGAGCCGTCGAGAACGGGACGCTCTCGACTTCGATCGATGGGACCACGCCCGAGACCTTCCTCGACCGCCAGAGAGGCTATACCTTCCCGTTGCCGATCAAATACCGGGGCCCGCTCGCCAACGCCCGGTCGGCCCAGTATCTTTTGATCCGGGCACGAAACGAGGAGCAGCGGCTTCGCGATCGGGCGACGTATCAGCTCGGGCGCGCCTTCCTGGAGATCGAGGCTGCCCAGGAGCCCTTGCGGGCGGCTTCGCGAACTCGACTCGCGGCGGCCGAGAAGCGGAAGCGAGAGCAAGGCTTCTACAATGAGGGCCGGATCCTCGCTGGCCGCTACTCCCAGGCCATCCACGAGGACGCAACCGCCGAGGCGGCCGAGGCCCGGTGTCGAGCCTCGTACGGCCGGACCCTGATTGCCTTCGAGGAGGCGAAGGGCACGCTCCTGGACTCCGAGGGGATCGTTGTCGAGTCGCCCAACGCCCGGAAACCGATCGTACCCTCATCGAGATGAGATCGTCACTTCCTTCGCGTCCTCGAGCCAGACCGGCTGGGTGAAGGCTCCGTTCGTGGCGATGTCCCACGCCTCGACGCGCACCCACTTCCGGCCGTCGAGGTTGAGGGCGAGGCGAACCGTTTGCTTGCCGAACGAGCCGGTCCTGGGCAGCTCAACCCGATGGCGGAAGACCTTCGAGCCGTCGCCCGAGATCACCTCGACGAACCGCATCGGGAAGGTCCAGGAGAGGTCGAGCCGGATTTCCGCCCGATCGCCCTGTTCGATCCGGACCGTCGAACCGCTCGGCCTTCCCTGGACGGTGAACTCGGGGATCAGCACCTCGCCAGTGGTGACGAAGAACTGTCCGCCGCGCAGGCCGTCGAGCACCGGCTTCCAGCTTTCATCGAACCGGGGGAGGCGGTCGCCTTCGAGCCGCATGTAATTGATGTTCATGTGGCCGTAAAGTTCGTGGGTATGGTCGATCTTGAAGACGTCGACCTCGCCGGGCATGTACTTGTGCGGGCCCCAGTTCGCCATGTCGTCGAGCAGGTCGAGCGCGCGGGTACCGAGCCGGTCCTTTGAGAGGTCGGCCGGCATCCCCTTCCAGGCGGCGCCCAGCCAGGTCGGGGCCCGATAGAAATCCTCGTGACGGAAAAGATCAGGCGTCCAGCTCGACCCCTTGATCCTCGGGTGCGACGTCCAGGCGAGTCCGCGCTCGAGCGCGAGCAGTTCCTGCCAGTCGCGGCCGTCGCCGACGTGATAGACCTTCCCGAACGTGGAGGTCTGTTCCTCGAACGGCTGTCCCTTGGCACGCTTCATGGTCCAGTAGACGGGCCCGGGGAAGAGGTAGACCCAGTGGCCGGGCCGCTTGCCGGCGTCGGAGAGACCCAGCGGGAAGTTGGCCTCCTCGCCCGGGAGGACGAGAAGCCTGTCGTCGGAGAGCCGGCGGCACTCGTCGAACATCGCCTTCATCTCGGCGAGTCGGACGGGGCCGGGGTCGCTCGGGTGGCCGTCGCCGTGGAACTCGGCCAGGTGGACGATATCGACGCCCATTGACCTGAAGATCCGGACAAGGTCGGGCGTCGTCCGGGGGCCTCCGCGTTCGATCTCCTTCATCGCGGCGACGGCGGTCGCCATGTGCCAGTGCGTGGTGAACTTCCGGTGGCCGGGGAGGTCGGGGAATCGGTCGCCGTGAGTGTAGTCGAGGGCCGCGCGACGGGCCTCGGCCGGGCCTCCGGGCGAGAGGAGATAGAAGACGCCGAGCCGCTGATCGGTGCCGGGCGGCGCATTGAACCAGGGGACGAACGACCCGCCGCCGGTCTCGGATTGCCGGATACCGAGCCCGAAGCGATCGTCGAGCCCGCGGTGCCCCTTGCCGTACCAGACGGTCGAGAGGTTGTCGGTCAGGTCGCGGGGCGTGAAGAACTGGTGCGGCGGCGGAAAGCAGGCCAGAGCCAGGCCCTCGCGCGCGGCGATCAGCATCCGATTGCGGACCTTCAGCGGGCGGTCGGACGAGTCGGGATGGGCCGTCTCGTCGTGGGGACGGTCCTCGGTGTCGACCCACGAGAACCGCATTTCGCCCGGCTCGGCCAGCGCCAGGCCGGTGTCGTAGAGGATTGCCCGACGGTCTTCCGAGGTGCGGACGACCGACTCGACGTGGACCAGCGGCGAGCCGTCATAAACGGTGATTTGCAACTCGCCCGAGAACGTCCCGATCGCGAGGTCGCCAACGGCGACCGACGCGCGCCGACCCTGACTCGTCACGCGGACCCGCTTGAGGTCGAGGGCCGATTTGAAAGTCTGGAAGGGCCGTTTGGAGGGGGCGTCGAAGAAGGTGTTGAAGACGCTCATCCCCGGCGGCCGACCGTTCGGGGCGACCCGGGTGCCGACGGTCAGGAAGGTGACGGGATCGGCGTCGCGGAGCAGGGCCGACGGGCCAAACCCCATCGACCGGATCAGCGCACGGCCGGGCCGCAGGTCGAGCTCGATCCGCGCCGACCGGTCCCCGGCCGGATCGGCTCGCCAGACGACTTCCAGCCCGTCGCCGTCCTGCCGAACACTGATTCCGCTCTCGGCCTGATATCCGGAGAGATCCACCGTCGGACCCTCCGCGCGGAGCGATCCCGTCCACCCGAGTGCGACAAGCAGGACCAGGCCCAGTACCATCGATCGAACGAGATTCATGGACGTTCACCCTCCCTCGACGGGTCTTCGATGCGGTTGGCCCTATGACGGCCCCGGCCTTCCAGCACTTTTCGGGTCTGGGCCATCTCCGCCACCAGCAGCGTTTCCAATGGCAAGGCGGTGCGGTAGCGGGCGGCCAGGACCTTGTTGGGCAGGCCCTCCAAGGCATACCTGGCGACACCGCCGCCGTGCTCGGCGCAGAGGATCAGCCCCACGGGTGGGTTCTCGTCGGGGCGGGTCCAGTGTTCGCGGGCATAATTTAAGTAGAAGTGCATTTGCCCAATGTCGCCGGGCGTGAGCTTCTGGAGTTTGAGGTCGATCAGGACCAGGGCATGCAGGCCCCGGTGGAAGAAGACGAGATCGACACGATACCACTCGTCATCAACCCGTAGCCGCTTCTGGCGGCCGACGAAGGCGAAGTCGTTGCCCAGCTCCAGTAGGAAGCTCTCCATATGCCGGATCAGGGCCTCCTCCAGCTCGGATTCCGAGTATTGGTCCTTTAAATCAAGGAATTCGAGGACGAATGGATCTTTAAGTTCTTCTTCGGGGGTAGTGGCATCATCGGAGCGGGTCTTGCGGCCTTTGGTCAGCATAGCGGCCTTGTCTCTCGACAAGGCCGTGCGTTCATAGAACTGGGAGCCGATCTGGCGGCGGAGCTGGCGGACGGACCATCCTCCCCGCAAGGCTTCGGCTTCATAGAAGCCGCGGGCGTTGGAATTCTCGATGGCCAGGAGCTGGACGTAGTGGGACCAGGGGAGCCGGAACGCTCCGGCAAGGTCGGAGAAATCGGCGGGGACGGCGAGGGACGTGCCGGCCGATCGGTCCGTCGATTCGGCGGGGAGCTGCGAGAAGGGCGAGCCCTTGGCCTGGGCGGCGAATTTTCCAGACGGCGTCTGGAAAAACTCCCACTGGAGGTAGAAGGCCCGCATGAGAGCGATGTTCGATTTGGAGAAGCCGCGGCCATGGCGTGCGGTGAGATCATCGGCGAGCCGCTTCCAAAGCCGTTCGCCATAGGCGGCCCGGACCTGGCCGCGTTGCTCGAACTCAACGACACGGCGGCCGATTTCCCAATAGGTGGCCGTGAGGAGGGAGTTGATGGCCTGGGCGGTGACGTGGCGTGCCCGGCCGAGCAGCTCGGAGATGCCGGCCAGGACGGCGTCGTAGCCGGGCGGGTCAGCGGTGGCGGCGGGTAATCCCGGTCGGGTTCGCTTCTTGGCCATGCCCCCGTATAGCAGGTTCGCGGGCTGGAGCCAACCCGGAAGAGGCAGACATGGAGAGCGGGCATGCTTGTTGAATTGCGGTGCCGGACCAGGGGGAAATAATCCCCCTTTTGATCCGGCTTCTAGTGAGGAGCAGGGTCGGTCTTTTGTCATCGCTTCGGCGGAGACCTTCTTCGAGCCGATTTACCGAGGGCTTATCCTGGCCCGAGTCGGGCCCGTCGCCAGAACATCAGCCCCAGCGTCCCGGATGCGAGCAGGACGAAGGTCGATGGCTCGGGGACAATGCCAGCGGGTTCGACCGAACCGCCCGTCAGCGTGAGCGTCGACGAAACACCGTTACTGTCGACCGTCCAGAAGTTGTTGGCATTTTGCGGCGAGGTGCCGGGCGGGTCGAGAAGAATCGGGGCGCCGCTCGTGGGAGTGATCGCGTACGCGAGCGTGAATTGCAGGCCATAACCCAACGTGTCTGACTCGGCGGAGGCCGTCAGGCTGGTGGTCGTGACATGCACGGGTGACGAGTTGGGGTTTCCGTTCGCGATCACCGATCCGAAATGGATATCCGCCGAATAGAGGGAGTTCGTGGTGAAGTCAAACTGGAAACTCCCCGTGACGTTCCCGGGGTTGACACTCCCCACGGCTAAAGCCGGGGGATTCTCAGTTCGACGCCGACAGCTCGGTTGCCCGAGTCTTACACCGGCTCCCTGAGCGTTTAACCTGTCGCGCCGGTCCGGCCGCCAGGAGTCTCAAGCCCTCATCCCGGATGTTGCAGGCCGCGAGGAAGTCCCTCTTGTGCTTCGCCCCGCAGTCGCATTCCCACTCCCGATCCGAGAGCGAGAGGCGATCATTCAAAGCGCCGCAGCGGTTGCACATCTTGGACGAAGGGAAGAAGCGATCGACCCTGACGAGGACCTTGAGGTTCCAGGAGCACTTGTACTCCAGTTGCCTCGCGAACTCGCCCATCGAGGCATCGGCGAACGACTTGGCCAGCTTGGTTCTCGCAAGGCCCTTGACGTTCAGATCCTCGATGCAGATCGCCTCATGCCGACCCACGAGGTCGGTGCTGAGTTTGTGGAGGAAGTCGTTCCGTCGGTCCCTCGCCTTCCGGTGGGCCAGGGCGAGCCGCCTCTTCGCCTTCTCTCGTCGCTTCGACCCGAGCTTGCGACGAGAGACGGCCTTCTGGGCGCGGCGGATCTTCGCCGTCGCCTTCCGATAGAATTTCGGGGCGGGGACCGGCTTCTCGGCCGGGTCCGAGGTCGTGGCGAAGTCGATCAGCCCCAGATCGATGCCGATGGTCTTCGCCGGATCGACCGCCACGACGGCAACGTCGGGCATCTCGAATTCGGTGGTCAGGCTGACGTACCAGTGGCCATCGGCCTCGCGGCGGAAGGTTGCGCTCTTGGTCGCCCCGTCAACCTCGCGGCTCTGGCGAATGCGGACCCACCCGACCTTCGGCACGTAGACCTTGCCATCGGAAACTTTGACCCGCTGCGGGATGCGGAACCGAGCTTGATCCCGCTTGCGGCTCTTGAACCGAGGGTATCGGGCTCGACGCTCGAAGAAGTTGACGAAGGCTCGTCGCAGGTCATCCAGAACTTGCTGGAGGGCCTGGGAGTCGCACTCAGAGAGCCACGCCGTCTCGGGCTTGCTCTTAAGCGAGGTCAACTCGGCCGAGAGGGCCTTGAGCGAGATCGACTTGCCCGTGGCCGCATAGGTCTCCTTCCACCGGGCGAGCGCCCAGTTCCAGACGAACCGGCGAGCCCCAGCCATGCGGTTCAGGGCACGCCCTTGCTCCGCATTCGGACGCATCCGGAATCGATAGACCTTGCGGTGCTTCGCCACGGTTCAGACTCGCTTCTGGTTCTCGATGTACTGCTTCACGACAGCCAAGGGCGATCCGCCGACAGTGCTGACGAAGTAGGAGTTCGTCCAGAGGGTCGGGAGCCGGGATCGAAGGCGAGGGAATTCCTGCCTCAGAAGCCGGCTCGATCGGCCCTTGCAGAGCTTGACGAACTTGTGGATTCCGAACTGCGGATCGACCTCAACCAGAAGATGGACATGGTCCGGCATGATCTCCATGCCGAGCACATCCGAGTAGGTCTCGGCCGCGACATCGCAGAGGATTTCCTTGAGCCGAACGTCTACCCCTTCGACCAGGACCGGACGGCGGAACTTTGGCGTCCAGACGACGTGGTACTTGCAGGAGTAGACGACGTTTCGGTTACTCTTGTATTCCATACCCTTGATTATACGCCTTCAGGCTATCGAATCAAGGGCTATTTCCGTAGTCGAAGGTCTCAGTCGCCTTATATCCCCAGGTCTGAAGACCCGGGGCTTTACGGCGACATTTGGTAATCCCGATGAGGTCAAAGGTCACAATCTGGTCGGCCGAGGATCGGGACGCCGGCCCGACGAACAGAAGACCCAGCACGACAGCCGAGATGGCGACTCGGTACGAGACTCGGCCCTGACCGGATCGGACAGGTTGCACGCGGCGCATCGAGCACGCTCCCCAGGGTGTGGGTCGAGTGGAGTTGAGCCCGCACGGACGGGTGTCGCGCACATGCGATGGATGGACATCGTCGTCCGTGAATCCCAATCGATTATTGGAACCTAGAAATTTAACCCTGAGCTGAGATCAGGTGTCAAGTATGGTTGTGAGAATGGCCCGACACCTGATCCGAGCGATGGGAAGATCTGGGGAGGGGTTGTGAGACCCCGCGCCGGAGCTACTTCTTGAACGTGATCCACATCGGCGAGGCCCAGGCGAGGTTGGCGTCGGTTTGCTCGACGCGGACGTAATAGTAGTGCGTCTCGCCCGACTTTGCGTTGTCGTCGGTGTAGGTCAGCTCGGCCGATTCCTTGCCGGGCTCGATCGTCATCGCGTACTTGCCGTCGCGGATGACGTGGACCGCCTTGATCGGCGCCGTGCCGACGGCCTTGATCGCGAGGGTTGGGGCGCGATCCGTCTCGAAGACGTCGCCCATCAGATGATCGCCCGAGCGGACGTCGAGCAGGATGTTGTCGGTCGCGGCGTAGCTGTGCCGCTTCTTGAAGGCGTCGATGATCGCCTGGTGCGAGTTGTCCTCGGTCAGGACGATTCCATAGCTCCAGTGGGTGCTGACGTGATCGCTCGACGACTGGAACCCGAGCCGATAGCCCTTCGCCAGCGCGTTGGAGATGAAGCCCTTCGGTTGGTAGCCGCCGATCTGGGTGGCCTCGGTCGGCGATCGCGGGGCGCCGAAGAATTCGTAATTGTGGCGGTGCCCCTGGTAAATCTCCACCACCGGTTCGACCTCGCCGTCGTTGTCGCGCCAGTCGGTCCCCATGTTGGTGGCGCTCGTGTGCGACGAGCAGAAGCCGCCGAAGTGCTTCAGGCAGACGTAGAGATTCTTGGTGTCGGGCGTTCCCTCGCCTTCCGTGCCCTGGAGATCACCGAAGGGGAGCGGACGGATGCCGCGGCGGGGCATCATCACGTTGCGGTGGCCGTTCGGATAGACGGCGCTCCGCTCGTAGGTGTAGGCCGCCACGAACCGGCGCCCGTGGTCGTGCAGGTCCATCCCTTTCTGGATCAGCCACCACATGTATTCGTGATTAAAGCCGTTCATGTGGTCGCCGTTCCCCATCCAGTCGAGGTCGGCGGCGTCGAGGGCGTATCGCCAGGTGTCTTCGAGGAGTCCGTCCTGGTCGCGGTGTGAGGAGAATTCGGTGTGTCGGTGGAACTCGCCGCGAGCGAGTCGGAGGGTCTGGCCGCCGACCTCGATCCGATGGGCGCGGAGTCGGGCCTTGTCGGCCGTCTCGTTGGGGTGAACGGGTTCCTCGCGAACCTCGGCGGCCTCGGCGATCGCCTCCAGGGTCGGCAGGGGGTTGTTCTTCGAATCGGGCTGGACCCAGGTGGAGTGGAGGTCGTCCTGGCTGCGCGAGGCCGTGGAGAAGCGATCGTCGGTGCTGTGGATCGCCATCAGGCCGCCGCCGATCGGCACGAGCGCGGGGCGGTTGTCGATCAGGTTCGAGGAGTGGAGCAGGTGCCGGGCCGTCGTCCAGCCCTTGCCGTCGTGTTGCGTGGCGAAGCTGTCCCAGACCTCGCCCGCTCCGTTGGGATTCGGGTTCCGTCGGAACAGGAGCCAGAGGCCGATCGAGTCGTCGACGGCCAGCCTGGGGCAGCTTAGACCGCGAGAACTGCCGGCAGGCAGAGCATCGGCGACCGCGCCAGGGGGCTGCTTCAGGGTTCCATCGGTGTCGAGGCACTTCACCCGGATCGTCCGGAAGAGATAGAGCGGATTCCCGCGCTGGGTGACGGGAACCTTCGCGGGCGTCTCGCTCGAGTAGTCCTTGCCCCAGTTCGGATCGCCCTCCTCGTAGGCGATCCAGACCCGGCCGGAACTGTCGCAGGCGATCGACGGCCGGGCCTGGAATCGCGGGGTCGAGGCGACCTCGATGGTTCTGGCGTCGTCGGCCGTCGAGCGGAGGCGGACGTCGTAGTTCCCCCGCTCGTAGGTATCCCAGGCGACGAAGACGTTCCCCTTTCCATCGGCGGCGATCGTCGGGCTCCAGTCGTTGGCCGGTCCCGAGGAGATCGCTCGCGGGCGGGCGCCGTTGGCGATCGGCATGGCGAGGATGTCGTAGCTCTCGCCGCGCCAGGCCTGCCAGGCGACCCAGACGGTTCCCTTCGCGTCGGTGGTGGCGACGGCCTCGGAGTCGGTCCCGGGGTCTTCGGTGAGGCGGACGACGTCGCTCCACTGGCCCGCCTCGTCCCCCTTTCCGGGGGTGTACGTGCGGCGGTAGAGATCCCAGTTATGGTCGACCTGCTGCGCCCAGATCACGACCACATCCCCCTTACCGTCGACCGAGACGACCGGGCGCCAGACGTCGAGCCCGCCGCCGGTCACGGCGATCGGCGCGTCCCACGTCTTGCCGTCGTATCGCCGGAGGAAAATGCGGTCGCCGTTTCTTGTCGGGACCAGCATCGAATCGTAATCCTCGGGCTGGACGGCTCCCTTGAGGACGGGTCGCTCGGAGGTGTAGCTTGCGTAAGCGAGCCAGATCGAGCCGTTGGGTGCCTTCGCGGCGGCTGGAAAATCCTCGTCGTCGTCTCCGCCGGTGAGCTGGACGGACGGATCGATCCGCTCGATGGCCGCCTGCCCTTCGAGGAAGGTCCGTCGCTGACCGTGTCGAAGGTCGGAAAGGCTCGCCGAGAATTCGCCGCGGTCGGTCTTGATGGTCACGGTTGCGTCGGCCGGGGCGATCAGGTTGGCCAGCATCGTGACCGGGACCATCGGGCCAGGCTGTCCCGCCTTTTTCGCCTGCTTTTTGGCCTGTTTCTTCGCCTGTTTCTTGGCCTGCTGCTTCTTGGCCGGCGTCGCCTTCTTGGTGGTGACGCGGAAATGCGACCCTTGGGCCTCGCCTCGAGCGACGGGTCGCGTCACGACGAGGCCGACAAGCTCGCCCGCGGAGAGGCTCACGTCCCCTTCCCATCGCGTTGGCTCGTCGTCGCGGAGCCCGAGAAGAATCTGGAGCCCGACCGTGCCCGTCGGCATCGCGACCTGAGCGCCGGGCCCTCCGGTCTCCTGCATGCCCGCGCTCTCGGGGCGGGTCCCGGAGACGACGCTCACCGCGGCGAAGGTCACGCTGATCGCGGCGGCCATCACGATCGCTGCCAGGCGGGATCGCATCGCACTCACCTCCGTTGCTGGAAGGATGGGGTCGTCTCTGGCGACCAGGGCTCATTCACACCGATTATGATCGGCGATGATCGCAACGCAAGTCCTCATCGCCGTTGCTCTCGGAAACGATGGGCGCGGCTCAAGGGCCGGCCCGCTCGACGCGGCAGGGCCGGAAGCCCACATTCGGGGCGAGTTGCGCCCCCCATTCGCGGTCCCGCCAGCTCCGGCTCTTGCGGGCCATCCGGAACGAGACTGTCACCGCCTCGGCGCAGTCGGCCCACGACCCGCCGCGCAACACCTTCGCCTCGCCCTCGGCCGGCCCCCTCGGATTCTCGGCCGGGCTCTCGCGGTAGTACGCCGAGTCGTACCAGTCGGAGGTCCATTCCCAGACGCCGCCGCTCATGGCGTACAGCCCGTAATCGTTGGGCGGGAAGTGCCGCGTCGGGCGGATCGCGAACGCGTCGAACCGGTCGAAATCGCAACGACGAGGATCGGGCGGCTCGTCGCCCCAGGGATATCGGGCCCCGATCCGACCGCCCCGCGCGGCCTTCTCCCACTCGGCCTCGGTCGGCAGCCGGTAGAGGACGGTTCCGGTCGTGAGCTGGGAGCACACTTCCTCCGCTTCCTGCCAGGAGACGGCGACCATCGGCTTGCGATCGTAGCTCCAGGGCCGATCCGGCTCGTCGCGGAGCGGGGGGCGGAAGTGCTGGCGATTCGCGGGCGTCCGCCACTCTCCCGATTCCGGGTCGCGTTCGGGGGTGTGGCTGTGCCAGTCCTTCGCCCGCGCCGTCAGGTCCTCGCAGTACTGGAGTCGGATCTTGTTCTCCTGGGTTAGCACGAAAAGATCCTTCCGGAACGACCCGCTGGCCTCCCTGTCGAAATCCCGGGGCATCCCGCCTTCGGGCGGGGGCGACCACCCCATCAAATCGCAGTACGCCGCCCAGCTCATCGGCGTCTCGGCCAGCCAGTAATCGCCCAGCCGGACCGGATGCACCGGCGCCTCGTCGGGATCGCCCGAGTCCGATCCCATCAGGAACGTCCCCGCCGGGATGTAACGGAAGGTGATCCCGTGTTCCGTGACGGCGAGCCGGTCGAGCAGCGACCGCCGGACGGCGACGATCTCGCGATGGCCCGGGTCGAGCCCGAACGCACGATCGGCCGCCGAGGCCGCCGCGCGGAGGTCGCCCTCCGATTCGAGGCGACGCGCCATCGCCAGATAGTCCCCGGCATTACCGGTTCGGCCGTGCGAGGCCAGCATTGTCTCCCGGTCGATCGCCATGACTGCCTCCCCGGTTCATCTTGGCCCGTCGCGCGAGATCTGGACGATATCCATGGGAGCGAGGACCGAGCCGCAACCGACCTCGTCTCGGTCGGCCCTCCACCGCGAACGCTCGATGATCCATGGATCGGGCGCGTTGATCGAGCCGTTGAACACGAGCGCCCTCGCCCGACATCCGCCGCTGAACGTCTCCGGCGTCCCGCCCGGGAGCGATCGGATGGCCCGGAATCCCTGCGAATGATGCCAGATCTCGGCGAAGCTGGCCTCGCGGAGGTTCGCCGCGGCGTGCTCGGGGCCGAGGAAACTGCACGGATTCACGTCGCCGGAGAGCGAGATCGAGCAGACCAGATTACCGGCGCCGCAGCCGTGGTCGTTGTGGATCACCGATTGCGACGCCTCGCGGGCTATCGGTCCGAACGGGTCGATGCCACGGACCGCGGCCGAGCCTTCGCGACCGTACTCCGAGAGTTCCTCGATTGCGCCCGCGTAGCCGGCGAAATCGGGCATCAACTCGAGATGGTGCCGGGCCACGCCGACCGGATAGAGCGGCCGGAAGACCGCCGACGAGGCCCCGACCCGCTCGGCCAGCTCGGCACAGGCGCGGATCTCGTCGAGGTTCGTCCGCAGGATCGTGAAGGCCAGCGTGAACCGGGTGTGCCGCGCCAGGATTTCCAGCCGAGAGAGGACGCGGTCGAACGTCCCCGGGCCCCGGATGGCGTCGTTGGTGGCCGAGGTGGCCCCGTCGAGGCTGACGTTGAGCCAGACCAGCTCCCGGCGGCCGAACTCGCGGGCCATCTCCTCGGTGATCGTCTGGCCGTTGGTCGTGAGGCAGGGATGCAGCCCATGCGCGGTCGCCCGGTCGACGATCTCGAAGAGGTCGCGGCGCAGGGTCGGCTCGCCGCCAGTCAGGCCGAGGCGGAAGGTTCCCATGGCGGCCATCTCGCCGAAGAGCCGATCGAGCTCGTCGAGGTTGAGTTGGCGTTCTTTCCTCGGCAATTCCCCGGCGAAGCAGTGCCGGCAGGTCAGGTTGCACGCAGCGACGATTTCCAGGTGGACGGCGAGCGGGCCAGCGAGGTGATCGTCGGGGACCTCGTTGTCGAGGATCTCGCCTCCGAAAAACCCATCAATCGTGAAGAACCCCAGGCGATGGAAGCGGGTGAAGAACGCCCAGAGTGCCTCGGCGTCGTCGGGGCTCTCCGCCATCAGGGCCTCGATCGGCCGATCCACCAGACGCAGCAGGAGCGCGGTCGCCTCGCGATCGAACGGGTAGTATCGCGAGGTCGCGCGGTCGAACACCGTGCAGCCGAAATGCTGACGCACCAGGACGGGCGCGGCCTCGATCATCGTCAGGCCTCCACGACGAAGGTTTTCCGCACCAGGAGCACCGCGGCGGGCCCTTCGATCCCGAGCCCCTGTCCGCCGAGCTTCTGGATATGCTGGATTCGCCCTTTGGCGGACCAGTCCTTTTCGTCCGGCGGGGGAAATTCGCGGGCGATCATCGGCCGCCACCCGGAATCGTCGAAGCCGGGCGACATCCACGAGGGATCGGCCGGCTCGCTCGTCGCGTACTTCCACGAGCCGTCCGGGAGGGAGACGACGCGGAAGGCCCCGGCATCCGGCGGGACCATTTTGGAAGGCTTCTCGCCGTCGACGCAGGCGGCCATCAGGACCGGGGCCTCCGGATCGACCTCCTGGAATCGGATCGCGAGCACGTGCTCGCCGGGCGGGACCAGGGGCCGGCCGGTCTCCAGCGCCTGGCCGTCGATGTAGACGCTCTTGCTCGCGAGCGTCTGGATCCAGACCTCGATCGGCCGGAGCGATCTCCTCCGCCACCGGAGCACCACGCCGCCGCAGCCGGCCGGAACCTCGCAATGGCCGTGCTCCTCCAGGACGAGGCCCGGCGACTGCTTCACCGTCCGGAGCGTGTTGAGCTTCAGATCGCGATCCGACATGGCCGCGTCCTCCTCGATCGAGAACCGTCTTGCTCCCATTAGACCCCGGACGAGGACGACCCGCCATGCTCGCGCGTCGGCGAGGATTCGGAAGCGCCGCAAGATCGGGGCGCGTTGTCAACTCGCGGAGGGCCCCGATAATGAAGGTGGGGAAACTCTATCTATTGAGGTGCGTCGACGATCATGAGCGAGGAGTCCGGCGAGGTCCCGGCGTTCGCGTGCTGTTCGGCCGGGATCGGCCGATGGTTCTGGGTCGCCTGGGAGAGCGAGGCCGACGCCCGTGCCCACGCGCCCGCCCTGGCCACGGGCTACGAGGCGACCGCCGCTCGGGCCGAGGCGAAGGCCGCCGAGCGGGTCGGGGCCGAACTCAAAAAGCTCCCCGGCAAATGGGCCTCCGGCTACAGGAACCGAGGCAAGGAGGGAGATGCTGCGAGCGCTGGCGTGACCCGGCCCAAGGCCCGGATCGGACGGCCTCGCCCGTCGCCTGGTGCGCCGGTCCGGCTCGCTTTTCTGTATGCCGCCCAGGGGCGCGAGCCGCCCGATGCGCTCGGGCATGTCATGGTGGCCCGGCATCGGATCGTCAAGCAGACCGCCCAAAAAATTCACGTTGACTGTGAGCCCTTCGATGAGGACGAATGGGCCCGTCGAGTCCAGGAGCCCCCGGAAGACCAACCGAAGACGCGCACGCTGGCCGTCGACCGTGTCGCGCTTCGGACAGAGGGGCGCTTTACCTGCCGCCACGCGCAACGCGACCTGACGTTCTACGCGAGCGAGGACGACGGCATCCGCGACGTCGAGGCCACCCTGACGGCGAAGCACGACTGGTGCGCCACACTCGGCGTGCGTTTCCCCTGCTCGGTGGAGACGATCAAGGCTGCCTATCGACGCCTGGCGATCACCGCGCACCCGGACGCCGGCGGTGATCCCGCCGAATTCCGCGCGATCGAGTCGGCCTATCGCGAGGCCCTTGCCTACCTCGCCCCGGCCGGAGACGCGGCGCCCTGACGCGCCGGACTTTCCCATATCGTCCGCGGGCCCCCGATTCACCGGCCGGGGTCGAAGATCGTCGCGGCGAGGTATCGGGTCGGGGCCTTGCCGTCGTTGAAGTAGTAGAGCGAAACCACCTTCCCGTCGGGACGCACGACCGAGCGGACATATCCCAGATCGTTCGCGAGAGCGTCGTCGCGCAGGACGATCGCCGGGCCCCACGTCCGGCCCTGGTCGGCGCTGATGCGACATCGGATTCCAAACGGCCGGGCCCGGACGCCGTAGGTTAGCACGAGTCGGCCGTCGGGGAGACGGACGAGACTCGGAGGGTTCCCCTCGCCGGTGTCAGGCTCGGGCCGGTTCAGGAAGTGCCAGGATCGGCCGTCGTCGTCGGAGGCGTGGGCGTCGATCCAGCTTCGGTCACCCTCTTTCACGCGGATGGTCGTCACCAGGCCGGTCTTCGAGACGCGGACCGTCGACGGCATGATCGCGTAACCAGCCGGCTCGGGTCCGATGAAGGCGACGAACTGCCAGGTTCGGCCGCCGTCGGTGGTTCGGGCGCAGAAGGGACGGCCTTCCTTTGCGTCGGTCTTCGAGGCGGTGAGGAAGACAAGGCCGTCGGAGGGGCCGTTGACGAGGTAGTCGGTTCGGCCCATCACACCCGGCTGGCCAAACAGCGGAAGCGCAAACGGACCGCGCCACTCGTGGCCTCGGTCGTACGAATAGTAAAAACGCGAGGTGCCGTTGTTGGAATTCTCCATCCGGATCGTCATCGCGAAATCCGGGTGGGTGAAGTCGATCGGATCATCGAGCGGGCGGGGATGCTCGGGCGGCAGGCCGGGCGGCATTTTCCCGTGCCGCATGCCCGGCGTCCCGGCGAGGGCTCCCGGCGGGTTCGGCGTCTCGATGGCCCAGGTCGCGCCGCCGTCGAGGCTCCGCGCCAGGAGGAACTCCTCGGGGCGGTCGTGGTTGATGTGGTGAAACTGGCCGCGGTCCTGGTCGGTCCCCCGGCTGAAGCCGACGAGGATCTCATCGCCCCACGACCAGATTCCGTGATTGGCCGGCCAGCCGGCGAACCGGCCCTCTTCCCGGTAAACGATCACGTGTTGAGGTGGTCGAGCGGGTTCGGCCGTCGGAAGAAGCATTCCGATCGCGAGCAGCAAGGCATGGCTCATCTCGATGGTCCCATCGTCGCCTGAGAATTCCAGGGTTCCTCGGTTTCGAGCCACTATACCAGCGAGGCGCGCGATTTGCTCTGAGGGTGATATTCCGAGCGATTGGGGCCCCGCGGGCCCATTGGCGTCCTTGCGCGCCGATGGACCTGGCGGGGCCGTCCTGTCAGCCCGATGGAGTGCTCAAGTCATGATTTCTCAACGAACGATTTTCGCCGTATGGCGTGCCTGGGCGGTCGGGGCGATCCTGGCCGCGATCCCAGGACAATCGGCGGAGGCCCAATTGCCGGGACTTCCGACCGCGGCGCCAAAGGCTCCCGCCGCCGAGGAGAAAAGCAAGACCGCCGTGGCCACCACCTCGGGGCCGATCTCCGTCCATGAGAAGGTCAACGACGACGAGATCGAGCATTTCCTCGACCGGTTCCTGCCCCAGTATCCCGGCGTCGAGGGGCGGCTCGAAACCGAGGTCGAGCAGGGGGTCGTCAAGATCACCGGCCGGGTCGACAACGATAGCACCCGCGACGAGATCACCCAGGTGGTCACGAAGGTCGAGGGCGTGAGAATGGTCCTCAACCAGACTCAGACCGACGAGGAGGTGATGTCGGGCTGGGAATTCGCCGAGCAGGAGGCCGGGAATTTCTTCGGTTACCTCAGACGTAAGTGGATTTTGATGCTACTCTCCGTTGTCATCGTGGCGGTCTCGTGGATCGCGGCGCAGGCGTTCGCGACACATTCCGAGACGCTGCTGGCCTTTGTCGTCCACAACGTCCTGCTCCGGTCGGTCGTGGGTTCGATCATCAGCGGGCTGATCATTCTCGGCGGGCTGATTTTGGCCCTGGCGGCGCTCCGACTCACGCACGCGGTCGCCTCGGTGATTGGCGTCTCGGGTCTGATCGTGCTGGCCGTCGGCTTCGCCTTCCGCGACATCACCGAGAACTTCATCGCCTCGGTGTTGCTGGGGCTCCGCCGGCCGTTCCAGATCGGCGACTATGTGACGATCGCCGGTCAGTCGGGGGTGGTCAAATCGCTGAATACACGGGCGACCGTCCTGGTGACGCTCGATGGCAAGCACGTTCGCATTCCCAACGCCACGATCTTCAAGGAGATCATGGTGAACGCGACGGCTTCGCCAAGCTTCCGGACAAACTTCGACGTCGTGATCCCCGAGACCGCCTCGACGGCCGACGCGATCGAGGCGATCAACCGGGCACTCCGCGAGACGACCGGCATCCTGACCGACCCGGCGCCCCGGACTCTGGTCGAGGGGCTGGAGCCAGGAATCGTCCGGCTCCGCGCCGACTTCTGGACCCCAACCCACAACATCGACTGGTTCCAGCTCATGAGTGACGCAAAGCTGCGGGCCAAGGTCGCGCTCCAGCAGGCCGGTGTGATCGGGACGCCCCCACCGGCACCGCCACCAGCGCCCTTGCCGGCTCCTGGGGACGCACCGTCCTCGGCGAGATCAGACGAACGGACGAACGGTCTGGCCTCGGCTCCCGCGACGATCGGGCCGCCGCCAACCCCCGCCGAAACCGAGGCCGCCGCCAACCTCGCGCGCGACGCTCAGGCCGCGGACGAGGCGCCCACGGCGGTCGTCCCGAACGCGGAGACGCCCACCCAGCGCGTTCTTCAGGAGCCCGAAACCCGCGTCAGCGACGAGGGCACCAACCTCCTCAAGAACGGGCGGAACGGCTAGGCCATTCGATCCGGATCAGCGAGACAGCCTGGCGCGGGAGGGTCGTCCGGAGCTTGACGACACCCGCGCCCGGTTGGACCCTTCCGGGCGATTCGACCAGTCCCAGCCGAGAGGCCCGGGTCAGCTCGTCGGTCTGCTCGCGGGAGAGAGAAGCTGGCGATCCCATCCGCTTCCATGCCTCGAACGCGTTGCCATGCTGACGATCGACCCGGTAATGGTGGACGAGCACAGGGCCAGCACCGGCGGGCAGGCCCCGGATCTCCAGGTCGATCTCGGCGTCGGGGCCGTCGCGGTCGTCGTCGTGGTAGTGCCAGAGCAGGACCGAGAGTCGGTCGTCGTCGGTCGACGCCAGAGCGCCGACGTCGGGCGTCGCACGGACGCCTTCGCCCACGATCTTCTCCAGCGCGACCTGGCCGGAGCTCTCCGCCCGCACGCGACGGGCTCCCATCAGGCTGAACATTCGGAAAACGTTCAGAACCGGCAGATCGATCCCCGCGGTGGCCAGGGCCCGGAAGCCGGCGAACGGCGGCTGGCCCTCGAATTCAAACGCCCAGGTCAGGGCGCCCTCGATGTTTACACCTGTCTGGTCGGCGAGATCGGGAATGCGGGCGAAGCTCGCCGCGGTATAGCTCGAATACATCGTCCCGTTTCGATAGCCAAACCTCTCACCCTGGCAGGCGGCGCATCCCTCGGGGTCGGACTCGCCGATCACGATCGGCTTGTCCTTCAACTCGGGATAGGAGGCGACGATCTGGAAGCCGTCGCGGATTGTCCGGAGATGGGTCGCGATTCCCATCCGAACATGACCATCGACCACCGACGGGGCGCCCTTGGCGTGGAACGAGACGAAGTCGATCGGCGTTCCGACCCGGCCCGTCGCGTGGTTCGTTCCGCGGAGGCAGTGTTCCAGAAAATCGCGCGTCCATCGGCCGCCACTGCCGGCGCAGTCGGGGCCGCCCACCCGGGCCGTCGGCAGGGCGCGACGGACCGCGTCCACCGTCAGGTCGTGCAGGTTGCGGAACTCCTCGGGCGTCCCGCGCCAGTATCCGATGTTGGCCTCGTTCCAGGTCTCCCAGTACCAGGTTTCCACCTCATCGCGGCCGTATCGATCGAGGCAGTGCCGGACCCACCGATAAACCAGGTCGGCCCACTTCTTCTCGTCCTTCGGAGGGTAAGCCCAACCGGTGAAGATCTCGTTATAGCGGGCGGTCGGGGTCCATCGGTGCTGATAGGGCTCGGGATGTCGCGAGAGGTCGCGCGGCATGAAGCCGATCTCGACGTACGGCTTCACTCCTCGCTTCAAATAGGCGTCGAAGATCCGGTCAACGATCGTCCAGTCGTCGATCGGACGACCCTGGTCTCCCTCTCGGTAAGCGTTGGTCGAGCCCCATTTCAGGGCCGGGGTTCCATCGCCGGTCGTGAGCAGGTTGTGGGCGCGGAAGTAGACAGCGCCGGGACGAAGGCGGCCCAGTTCGGAGAGAAGTTTTTGACCGTCCTTCATGTAAGCGTAATTGGGCTCGTCGGCCCCGAAGAATCGCCAGATCGGCTTCAGTGGGCCCGTCGATTTGTCGGCGTCCACGCGGACACTGACGGGGAACGTTGAGGGCAGTAGCAACAGGCAGAGGGCGCCGAGGGTCGTGGACATCGCGGGCTCCGATCGGGCGCGGGAAGATTGGCTCCGATCGAGAGGGTAGGGGAGACCAAACGACCGGTCAAGGAGGAGATCCCGGCGACGAGTGCGAGGGCCGCGCCGACGGGTCGATCGGCCCATGGTCCTTGTGCCGTTGTTCGGAAGGCCCGCCTTGTGACTGGGCGAGGTTTCGCGCTGTGTTGACCAGGCAGATGTGCGAGAACGCCTGGGGAAAATTGCCAAGCTGGCGTTTCGCGACCGGGTCGTACTCCTCGGCGAGGAGACCGACGTCGTTCCGGATGTCGAGCAATCGGTCGTAGATGGCGCGGGCCTCGTCTCGACGGCCCTGGAGCGCCAGGTTATCGGCCAGCCAGAAGGTGCAGGGGAGGAACGCGCCCTCGTTGCCGGGCAATCCGTCGACGTCGCTCGTGGTGTCGTAGCGACGGACGAAGCCATGGTCCATCAGGCGCTTTTCGATCGCGGCGACCGTGCCGAGCATTCGCGGATCCTCGGCGGGAAGGAAACCGACGAGTGGGATCATCAGCAGGCTGGCGTCGAGGTTCTTCTCGCCGTAAGCCTGGACGAATGAGTTCAGTCCGGGGTCGAAGCCTCGGGCGCAGACTTCCCGGTGGATTGCGTCTCGCTCCTGCTTCCACTTTTCCAGATGCCCGTCGGAGTAGCCGAAAATCTCGATCGCCTTCACGCCACGGTCGAAGGCGACCCAGGCCATGACCTTTGAGTGAACGAAATGGCGGCGGTCGCCACGGACCTCCCAGATGCCCTGATCGGGCTTCTTCCAGGCGTCTTCGAGGAAGCCGAGGATAATCTGGCCGAGTTTCCAGGCGTCGTCGAGGTCGCTGAGGCCGTGGCGGTGAGCCTGGAAGAGGGCATCGCAGACCTCGCCGTAGACGTCGAGCTGGAACTGTTCCGAGGCAAGGTTGCCCACGCGGACGGGCCTGGAATTCTCGTAGCCGGAAAGCCAGTTCAGCTCGAATTCCGTGAGCCGGCGCTCGCCCGCGATCCCGTACATGATCTGAAGGTGTTCGGGACGGCCGGCGACCGCGCGGAGGAGCCACTCGCGCCACTCGCGGGCCTCTTCGAGGTATCCCGCATTGACCAGGGCGAGGAGAGTAAACGTCGCGTCGCGGAGCCAGCACATCCGGTAGTCCCAGTTCCGAACTCCGCCGACTCGCTCCGGGAGCGAGGTCGTGGGCGCGGCGACAATCCCGCCGGTCGGGCCATAGGTCAGCGCCTTGAGCGTCAGCAGGGAGCGCAGGACCGACTCGTCCTGACAGGCCCCGTCGCCATCGCATCGACTCGACCACTCGCGCCAGATGGCATCGGCGTCGTGAATCACACCCTCGGCGTCGAGACCAGCGGGGGCCTTCACGGTCGAAGGATGCCAGGCGAGCGTGAACGGGATCTTCTGCCCCTCGCGAACGACGAACTCGGAGACCGTGGCGTAGCCCTCGCCACGACTTGGAACCCACGACCGAAACCGAAGCTTGTCCGGCCCCGCGATCGCCGAGATCCCGCAGGCGTGGTGCGTTACCCAGGGGACAATCCATCCGTAATCAAACCGGATCACCAGCTCCGACCAGATCGGAACCTCGCCCTGGAGCCCTTCGACCACGCGGGCGACGGTCGGGGTTTCGCTGTCCATCGACATCGCGTCCGTGACGCGCACAGCGCCCGAATCGGTCTGAAAATCCGTCTCCAGGACCATCGTCCCGGGCCGGTATCGCCGTTCGACCTTCCGGATCTTGAGCTTTCGCTCGTCGGGCGAGAGCTTCCACCGGCCGTTCTCGGGCGAGCCGAGAATCGCCGCGAAGCAGGCCCCCGAGTCGAACCTCGGCAGGCAGAGCCAGTCAATCGACCCGTCCCGGCCCACCAGCGCGGCGGTCCGGCAGTCGCCGATCATCGCGTAGTCCTCGATCCGCATCGGCATGGCGCGCGTTCCCCGTCTCGGCATCGCCGAGGAATCTCGTCGCGATCGGGCCCGGCAGGCGTCCCGGGCGGACGTTGCCGGTGCCCTTCATCGAAATCCAGGTGGAGGGCTCATCGTTTCCACCTGCAATCGACGTGCCCTTTGGCCTCATTCGCGGAGGGGCGACGACCGATCAGAAGAATTCCCAGGCCGGGCGCAGCAGGAACCACTTCTTCGGAAGCGGGAGCAGGGCGTGCAGTTCCTCCGAGTCAGCCATGTCGCGTAGAAAAAGGCCGGATTCGATCTGCGGAACGATTTCGGGGCCGCGGACCGTGAGCGAGAGCTCTCGATTATTGCGGAGGCTCAGATCGTCGAAGTTTCCGGTGCCCATGTAAATCATCGTTCCATCGACGGCCATGGCCTTCACGTGCGTCATCGCCGGGTAGAGATAAACCCGGCAACCGCCGCGAAGAAGCGCATTGGCGGTCAGCGCTGTGAACTTGTTCATCGTCGCGCTGTCGCCCCGCATTGTGAGGATCGCGCGGACGTCAACCCCGCGCGCCCGGGCGGCGATCAGCTTCTTGATGAGAATCCGATCGTTGAAATACGGATTTTCAAGATAGATGTGGTGATCAGCCTGATCAACCGATCCATAGACCGCTTCCTTGAGAGTTCGAATCACCGGGTCGACGTCCGTCCGAACGACACGAACGACCGCGTTCGGGGTCACGGCGTCGGCGATCTCGGGTGGGGTGCAGAGCGGGGCATGGCAGCCGCCGAGTCGCTCCCATCGCTCGACGAAGAGGGCGTCGAGCTGACCGACGATGGGGCCCTCGGCGATGTAATTGAAGTTATGCCAGCGCTCGACCGAGGGCTCCGTCAGGATAAGAGAGCCTGACCAGGCGATCCGGTCGTCGAAGACAGCGAGCTTTCGGTGATCGAAGCGAAGGCCGGGGTCGGGGGTCTCGATGAGTCGGATGTTCGGCTCGGCGTGAAGGGCGTCGAGGAACGATCGCTGGCCGTCGACGATGACATGCCTGTTGGTCTCGCCGATCACAAAACTTCCCCGATCCATCATCAGCCGAACCAGTACGCCGGCACGGGCCCGCTCGATGAGCGCGGCGGCGACCCTTCGGCCGTCAGGATCGTCGCCCCAGCCGAACATCATCAGATCGATCCGGCACTGGGCCGAAGCGATCAGGGCGAGAAGGGCCTCGAAGGCCGGGCGGCTGTCGAAAATGGGAGTGATCCGCGCCGGTGTACAGGGGCCGCCAGCCTCGGGACACTGGTGGCCGGGCGGGACCGGGAAATGCGGGAGTGAACCGACGATCCGGACGCCCAGTCGCTCGGCCAGGCGGGCCGAGCCGATCTCGAGGGACCGGATCGGGGCGGCGGCGAAGGCCTCGCAGGTGTTGCCCAGAACCTCACGAGCCATTTGAAGGTATTGCCGGCGGTCGACGTCGCGCTCGAAGCTCGCACCCGGCGGCTGGAAGGCATTCGGGGGCGCCACGCGAGGAGGGTGGTCGCCGGCATGGGCCGATCCCAGGGTGAATAGCGCGGCCGCAATCGCGGACATCCTTCTCAGACGACTCATCTGCCGGTCCCTCCTGGACGCTCCAGTCCTCGCGTTCTTCTTCGACGCCCCCAGCCAGGGCGCGTGAGCCGATTCGCATCCGCCCTTGACCGGTGGTCGTGAGACTGCTGAACTTTCGGATTGCGTCGATTGCGGAAGACGTGGAAGGAAAAAGGGACCGCCGATGACGTTTGAACAAGAGAGTCTGCACATCCTGGCTGAATCCATGGCGATCCTGGAGCGGGGCTTCGACCGGCTCCCCGATCTTGCCCCGGAGCTCGATCCCGAGGCCATGCGTGCGGTGCTGGCGGAGACGGCCGTGCGCCTGAGAGACAATGATCCCTATCACCACCCGCTTTACATCGGCCAGATGCTCAAGCCGCCGCACCCAGTAGCGCGAGCGGCGTATACCCTCGCCATGGCTCTGAACCCGAATAATCACGCGCTTGATGGCGGCCGGGCGACCTCGGCGATGGAGAAAGAGGCCGTCGCGCGGCTTGCCTCGATGTTCGGCTGGGAGACGCACCTCGGCCACCTCAGCGGCGGCGGAACGATGGCGAACTTCGAGGCGCTCTGGGTCGGTCGCGAGCTTCGCCCCGGGAAGGCGGTCGCGGCCTCAAGCCAGGCGCATTACACTCATTCCCGCCTCTCGGATGTCCTCGGCGTCCCGTTCCGGAAGATCCCCGTCGACCCACTCGGGCGGCTCGACCCGGCCGAACTCGAGAAGACCCTCCGCGGGGGCGAGGTCGGAACCGTGGTCGTCACACTCGGGACCACGGCCGCCGGCGCCATCGACCCTCTTCCCGATGTGCTCGCCCTGCGCGATCGATACGACTTTCGCATTCATGTCGATGCCGCGTATGGCGGATACTTCCGGATCGCCGGCAACCTGGCTTCCCTTGCCCGCGAAGCATTCGACCGGATCGGCGAGGCCGACTCGATCGTTATCGACCCGCACAAGCACGGCCTGCAACCGTACGGATGCGGCTGCGTGATCTTCCGCGACCCTGCCGTCGGCCGGTTCTATCGCCACGATTCGCCGTACACTTACTTCAGTTCCAACGAACTGCATCTGGGCGAGATTTCGCTGGAATGCTCCCGCGCCGGAGCGTCGGCGGCGGCACTCTGGGCGACGATCCGACTCTTGCCTCCCGATCCAGGCGGCCACTTCGCCCGGGGTCTCGAATCGTGCCGCGAGGCAGCGCTGGCGTTTCATGCCGCTCTCGAAGCCGACGACCGTTTCGCCCCCCTGTTTCCACCCGCGCTCGACATCGTTGTCTGGGCGGTCCGGGCTGGCTCGGCGACGGAATCGTCGGCACGCGCTCGTCGAATCTTCGAGGCCGCCGCTCGACTCGACCTGCATCTGGCCCTCGCCACCTTTCCGCGCCCGATGATCGAGCCCGCCCATCCAGTCTTAAACTGGGACGCCGACACGATCGTTTGCCTGCGCGCCTGCGCGATGAAGCCCGAGCATCGCGAATGGATGCCGGAAATTCTGAAGCGGCTCCATGCGGCGGCTGATGCTTGAGACGCGAGGCCGGGATCGGTTATCAAGGAAAGGTCAAAAAATCGAGGTCCGGGCCGCCCGCGAATCGATCCCGGCCTTCATTCCGATTGGAGTGAACATGTCGACGTTTCTGACCTGTCTCTGCCTCTTCATGACCTCGATCGGAGAGGAGCCTCAGTCCCGATGGTGGGACGCCCGGGTCGAAACCTCGCTCGATCGCGCTCCGGCCCGGCGGGCGGAGTGGGTCCAGCTCCTTCAATCGTGCCCGAGGGAACAGCGGAACGGCCTTGCGTATCTGTTGAGCGACCTTCCGAGGCGAGACCTCGAAACAATGAGTCCGAAGACGCTCGCCGAGAACATCGCACTGGCCTACCAGGCGCGAGGCGAGGTCCCCTGGGGCGCGGGTCTGCCGGAAGATGTCTTCCTCGACGCCGTTCTGCCGTATGCGAGCATCACCGAGTCTCGCCAGCCGATGCGAGGCGAGTTCCACGGCCGATACCTGGCGATGGTCCAGTCGATGAAGACGCCCGGCGAGGCGGCCCAGGCGCTGAACCGGGCTCTCTTCCGCGATTACAAGGTTGTGTACAACACGAAGCGGCGGCGGCCCGACCAGAGCTCGAAGGAATCGATCGAGCAGGGGAGGGCGACCTGCACCGGGCTCTCGATCATGCTCGTGGAGGCGTGCCGGGCGGTTGGTGTGCCGGCTCGGCTGGCGGGGATCGCCTCGTGGCCGGGCCGGGGCGGCAATCACACCTGGGTCGAGGTCTGGAATGGCGGCTGGCACTTTGTCGGAGCCGCCGAGCCCGATGAAAACGGGCTCGATCACGCCTGGTTCGTCGGCGACGCCGCGAAGGCCATCAAGGGAAGCAAGCGGAACGCGATCTACGCGGTGACCTATCGATCCACGGGCGATTTCTTCCCGATGGACTGGTCCGAATCCGACCGCATCCACGGCGAGGACGTGACCGACCGCTATACCCGAGGCGCGAAGCCCGCGCCCTCGGGGCGGCTGATGGTCGAGGTCCGTCGGGGTGGGAATCGGGTCGAGGCGGAGGTCGCCGCTCTCGACCCCTCCACCGGAGCTTTCCGCCCGCTCGGGACGAGTCTCGGACCCTCCGCCGATATCAATCGTCACCTCACCTGCGAGGCCCCGCCGACCGGCTCGCTTCTGGTGGTCGTCCGGGATGGAACCGCCTCGGCGATCCGCCCGGTCACCATCAACGGCGATACCGTCGTCCGCGTCGACCTGGATCGGCCCTCGACGAAAGAATCGCGCGCCGCGATGGAAAAGATCCTCGCCGATCGGTTCTCCGGCGACGAGGCCCGGCGCGAGACGGCCCGAAAGTTGCTGGCAGAAATGCCCTGGGACGATTCGATCCGCGAACTGGCCTGGGCGGCCTACAGGAAATCGCCGTTGCATGAGCCGTTACACCGCGAGATGGAGGCGAAGAAGGTCTCCACGAAGGATCGGACCAGTCCCTATCTGTGGCGTCATGTCGGAAAGAAACCGATCGACGGATGGGCGCTCGTGATCGCAATGCACGGCGGAGGGGGCGCCCCGCAGGAGGTCAACGATCAGCAGTGGCATGGTATGTTCGAGCGATACTACAAGGATCATCCCGAGGCCGGCGGCTATGTCTACCTGGCCCTCCGGGCGCCGAACAACGAGTGGAATGGCTTTTACGATGATGCGATTGGCCCCATGGTCGAGAGGCTGATCCGCCAGTTTGTGATCTTCGGCGATGTGAACCCAGACCGGGTCTACGCGCTGGGAGCCTCGCACGGCGGATATGGGGCCTTCGTGATCGGCCCGAAAATCCCCGACCGATTCGCCGCGGTGCATGCCTCGGCCGCCGCGCCGACCGACGGTGAGACAAAATGCGAGAACCTGCGCGACCTGCTCTTCACCGTGATGATCGGCGACAGGGATACCGCGTACGGCCGGGCCGATCGCTGCCGGGCGTTCGTCAAGACCATCGCCGAACAACGAGCCCAGTACGGTGGCTATCCCGGCGATGTGAAAATCTTGCCGGGCGTCGGCCACCACGTTCCCGATCGCGATATGGTCGCTCGGATGCTGAAGGAAGGCGTTCGGCATCCGTGGCCCGATCACCTCGTCTGGGCGATGTCGGATGAGGTGATCCGAGATTTTTACTGGATCGACGCGCCGCATCCGAAGGCCAACGGTCGGGTCGAGGCGATGGTTCATGACAATACCATCACAATCAAGTCTCAACACCTGGACGAGATCCGGATTCGCCTGGATTCAAAGCTGGTGGATCTCTCACGGCCGGTGGTCGTTGATCGAGAGGGCCGCCGTCAAACCTTTACCCCGAACCCAGGCCCCGAGACTTATTGCGAGGAGCTTGAGCTTCGAGGCGATCCAGGGCTGGCGGCGCCCGTCCGGATCGTCTCGCCATAGCGGTTCCTGCGAGTCCGCCATTCAGGGAGCGGGATCGAACGAAATCGGCCGGTGATCGCCGAGCCTCGAAACCCTCGTCGTCGTCGATGTTGAAGTTCTCCGTCGGCACCGGCGACTTCGGGTTTTCGACTCGCCACGGGCGACCGGTTTCGCCCCGACCTCGCCGATCCGCTCTCGATGGGATGGGTCTTTCGGGCGGTACCTCATCGGAGTTGCGGTCCGGTCGGGATAGAATTGATCGACCGCGGCCACTCTCCTTGTGTTCCAGAACCTTCAACCTCTCCCCGAGCGGCCTCGGCCGTGGCGCTGCCTCGGTCCATGAAAGCGAGTGTCCAACATGAAGCGATGGGCCGGATGGCTATGGCTCCTTCCCGCGATCCTGGCAGGTCCTATCGTCGCGAGGGCCGACGAAACGCCCCGCCCGATCCGGGCTCTGCTCGTTCTCGGCGGATGCTGCCACGACTACAAGCATCAGAAGGATCTTCTCACCCGGGGAATCTCGGCACGGACTTACATCGACTGGACCGTCGCCTACGATCCCAGCACCAGCAACGGCCACCAGAACCCGCTTTACGACAACCCCGATTGGGCCAAGGGGTTTGACATCGTCGTCCACGACGAATGCTCGTCGAACGTGAACAAGGACATGGCGGTCATTGACCGCATCCTCGCGCCGCATAAAAACGGCCTGCCGGGCGTCGTTCTGCACTGCGGAATGCACAGCTACCGGACCGAGGGCTGGCAGAAAAAGGCGACGCCCTGGCAGCAGTTCATCGGCGTTGTCTCGACCGGTCACGGTCCGCAAATGCCGATTGCCGTCACCTTCGTCGACAAGGCGAACCCGATCACCGAGCCCTTCAAGGACTGGACCACGGTCAACGAGGAGCTCTACAACAACGCGATCGGCCACCTCGAACCGACCGCGCACGCGCTGGCCCGCGGGAAGCAGTCGGGGACCGGTCCGAAGGGCCGGAAGGTGGATGCCGAGTCGGTGGTCGTCTGGACGAACATCTACAACGAGAAGGCCCGCGTCTTCAGCACGACGCTCGGTCACAACAATGCGACGGTCTCCGACCCGCGCTACCTCGACCTGGTCACCCGGGGCCTGCTCTGGGCGGTCGGTAAGCTGGACGAAAAGCACCTGAAGGCCGATGCCGCGATGGTCCCCGAGGACCATGCCCGCGGTCGCAAGGCGGTCGCCTCCACCACGCAGGGGGCCGATCACGCCCCGGGCGCCGCGGTGGACGGGAATCCGGAGACCCGCTGGTGCGCTTCCGACGACTCAGCGCCTCAGTGGTGGCAGGTGGACCTCGGGCAGGCGCGAGACCTGACCGGTGTTCGGATTCTCTGGGAGCAGGACGGAGTCAACTACCGATACCGGATTCAGGGCTCCGAGGACGGCAAGGAATGGATGACCCTTTCCGACCAGTCGAAGACCAGCAGCCGCGACCAGGACCGAACTCATCCGATTCTGGCTCGGGGGATTCGCCACCTCCGGATCGATGTCCTCGGCCTTCGTCCGGGCGCCTGGGCGAGCATCTATGAGGTTGAGGTTCACGGCACCGAGAAAGTCCCCGCTCCGGCGGGGACCGTTCTCTCTCGCCCGCTCCAGCGAGCCGGCGATGGGCCGACACTCGGCGAAATCCGAATCCCCGAGGGCTTCCGGGCGACCGTCTTCGCACAGCCGCCCGACGTGAGCTACCCGACCTGCCTCGCCACCTCGCCCGGTGGCGAGGTCTTCGTCGGTATCGATGAGAACGGCTCACTCGACGCCCGGCCCGGGAGGGGCCGGGTCGTCCGCTGCATCGACTCCAACAACGACGGCCGCGCCGATCGGTTCAACGTCTTCGCGACGATGGACAGCCCCCGCGGCCTCGCCTACGACGACGGGACCCTCTACGTCCTCCATCCGCCCGAGCTGACCGCCTATCACGACGAGAACCACGACGGCACCGCCGATCGCTCCGAGACCCTCGTCAAGGGGATCGGCTTCGACCTGAAGTTCCGGGGAGCCGACCACACGACCAACGGAATCCGTCTGGGAATCGATGGGTACATCTATATCGCGGTTGGTGATTACGGATTTCTGCACGCGGTTGGCAAGGACGGCCGGGCGCTTCCGTATCGGGGCGGCGGGGTGGTTCGGGTTCGGACCGATGGAACCGGCCTGGAGCCCGTCTCCCGGGGGCAGCGAAACATCTATGATGTCGCCATCGATCCCTATATGAACCTCTTCACCCGCGACAACACCAACGACGGCGACGGCTGGGACGTCCGGCTTAGCCATCTTGTCCCCTCGGCGCACATGGGCTATCCCTCGCTCTTCAAGAACTTTGCCGATGAGATGGTGAAGCCGCTGGCCGACTACGGCGGAGGCTCGCCCACCGGGTCGATCTACATCAACGAGCCCTCGCTGCCGAATCCCTTCGGCGATGCCCTCTATACCTGCGAATGGGGCCGCGAGGCCGTCTTCCGGCACCCGCTCGACCGCGAGGGCGCCAGCTTCCGCGCCGGCCAGGAGATGTTCATCAAGCTGCCCAGGCCAACCGACATCGAGGTCGACGGGCTGGGCCGGATCTACGTCGCCTCGTGGAAGGGGGCCACGTTCACCTATGCCGGCCCGAACGTCGGCTACGTCATCCGCGTGACGGCGCCAGGCTCGACCGAAAGTCCCATCCCCGACCTGAAGAAGGCCACCGATGATCAGCTCGTCGGCTTCCTGGCCTCGCCGAGCCAGGTCATGAGGCTCGCGGCCTCGCGCGCGATCCTCCGACGCGGAAATCGTGGCGGGATCGCCTCGAAGCTGGAAGCGATGGCGCGCGGCAATGGCCGGCTCGCCTCTCGGGTCGCGGCCATCTTCACACTGGAGCAACTTCTCGGCGCCGACTCGATTGACCTGCTGACAAGGCTCTCCGAAGACCCGAGCCTCCGGGAGTTTGCCTTGACCGCGCTCTCGGATCGAAAGGAGGGGGCGAGGATCCCGGCCGCGCCGTTCCTGCGCGGGCTGCTCGACCGGAATCCCCGGGTCCGCCTGCGGGCCGCCGTGGGCCTCGGCCGGCTGGGAAAGACCGAGGCCGCCGACGAACTGGTCGCCCGAATGGCCGACGACGATCCGATGGTCGCCCACGTCGCGGTCAAGGCCCTGGTGGCCCTTCACGCCGTCGAGGCCTGCCTGAAGGCGCTCGATGCGAAGACGCCTGATCTCGCCGCGGGCGCGGCCCAGGCACTTCAGGCCATGCACGACCGTCGGGCGGTTGACGGGCTGATCGCCCGGCTCTCCTCGACCGATCCGACGACCCGTCGGCTGGCGTTCCGAACGCTCTGCCGGCTCGATCATCGCGAGGCCGAGTATCGGGGCGACTGGTGGGGCACGCGTCCCGACACCAGCGGGCCGTATTACAAGCCGGAAACCTGGGAGCAGACCAGCCGGATCGAGCAGGCCCTCGGCCAGGCGATGACGCGGGCCGACTCGCGCGAGGCCGCCGTGATGCTGATCGACCTGGTTCGAAACAAGGTCGAACTGAAGGGCGCCTCGACCCTCGCACTCGATATCGCCGGGCTGGATGCGGCCGGACGCGCCTCGGCAGTCGGAATTCTCGCGACCCGACGAAACCTCTCGGCCAGTGACGTGGAATTCCTGGAGCGAATCGCGTTCTCGGATCGCGAACCGGAAGCGCTTCGCGCCCGGGCGATCGCGGGGCTCCAGCGCGACTGGGCCGTGGGCTTCCGGGTGCTCTCGAAAATCGGCGGTCAGGACTCACCCCCAGCCGCGTTTGTCGCCGCCTGGCGGGACTTCGTTCGGGACCGCCAGCAGGCCCGCCACCTCTCCGACCTCCGGCGCGAGGTCAAGAGCGACGATGCCAATCGTCGCGAGCTGGCCTTCGCGATCCTGCTTCCGATCGCCGAAAACGCCCGGGCGCGCGGCAACTCCCGCGCCGAGGCCGGAAAGCTGATCGAATCGGCCTGGAAAGATCCTCGACAATCGTCCAGCCTGCTTCGGGCGATCGGCCGAATGGATGCCGTGGCCTACGCGCTGCACGTGCGATCCCGGATGGCCGACCGAAATCCCGAGGTCCGAGCCGCCGCGGGATTCGCGTCGGGACTTCTGGGGCTCGACGAGGACGCTTCGCGCGATCGCGGGCCGAAGATCGCCTCGCTCCCGTATGAGTCGGTGGTGTCGACGGCGGTCAAGGAAAAGGGAGACCCTCGGCGAGGCGAGCGGCTGTTCCAGCGGCAAGGATGTGTCGCCTGCCACGCGGTCGCGCCTGGCGAGCCCGCGCGGGGGCCTTCGCTCCTCGGGATTTCGACCCGGTACAGTCGAGCCGATCTGGCCGAGTCGATCCTCCGCCCCAGCGCGAAGATCGCGCAGGGATTCGAGCCTCAGAGTTTTGCGACGGCCGATGGCCGGACCTTCGCCGGTTTCGTCGTCCGCGAATCGGGCGACGAGGTGGAGATCCGCGACGCTCAGGGGACCGCCACGATCCTGTCAAAGAAGGAAATCGACGAACGAGCCCGGGGAACCGTCTCGATCATGCCCGTCGGACTGGTCGATACGCTGACCCCTCCCGATCTCGCCTCGCTACTGGCCTACCTCGAATCGCTGAAGGCCCACTGACGACGGCCGATGGAACCGGATCGGGCCGACTCGACCAGAAATGACGCTCTAGCCTGAGAACAAACCGTGAAGCACCGCCGCCCTCGGCTGGCGGCGGGCTCACGGATTGGAGGTCAGGAGAGCGCTCGGATGACCGAAGCAGGAGGCCAGCAAGCTCGGCTATATAGCCCCGAAGAGATCGCCGCGAAAGTCGGAGGGATCGCCGTGAAGACCCTCAGCGACCTGATCCGCGACCAGAATCTCGAGACGACCACGATTGGTTACGCACCTCCCTCACGCAAGGGCGGCCCCAAACGCCGGATCTGGGGCATGACCGACGAACAGCTCGACGCGCTTCTGGCCGTTCGTCGGAAGAAATGATTTGATCTAAAGTCTTGCCGATTCTCCCCGCGAGATATCCCAGACGTGGCGATCGTCCCGGCACCTTTGTAGGACGGGACTCCCGCCCTCGAATCGGACGAAGCTGAAAAAGAACGCGCGAATCGCCTTCTGGAGGCGGCTCCAGCCGCAAGTCGGGTGGACCTCAGACCATCCACGACGCCAGGGCCGGCCTCCGTCGACGCGTTGAATCGTGGAGGCTCCGAGAAGCCCGCGCGAAACTCCTGTGAGGGTGCCGTCCGACGCTTGGATTCCCGGCCGATCGGGGTCATACTGCTAGCTCGGACGATCCGAGTCGATCGCGATCCGGGAGCGGGTAGCTGGATCGCCGCATCGATTCATGCGAGGGGTTATTCGTCATGTCCGACCACCGGGCCGGACCGGAGCCGGGGGCCGAGACCGGGTCTCGGCCGTACGACTGCCTGATCATCAGCGATCTTCACCTGGGCAGCGAGGTCTGCCAGGCGAAGCTGCTGGAGGGGTTCCTGGAATGGGCCGTCAAGAATACCCGCGAGCTGGTTATCAACGGCGATATTTTTGATGACCTGAACTTCCGTCGGCTTTCGAAGCGGCACTTCGCCTGCCTGAAGATCATCCGGCGCCACTCGGATCGAGAGGACCTCCGCCTGATCTGGATACGGGGGAATCACGACGGCCCGGCCGAGGTGGTTGCGCACATCGTCGGGGTGGAAGTTCTCGACGAGTACGAGTACTGTAATGGTACGACCCGGCTGCTAATCCTTCACGGCGACCAGTTCGATCGGTTCGTGAATAACTACGGACTGCTGACCGAACTGGCCTGCGGTGTGTTTTACTACATCCAGAAGTGGGCCCCGCATCGAGCCTCTCGGTATATCCGGCGGGCCTCGAAGCGTTGGCAGCGGAACGGGCCGACGATCCGTGACGGAGCGATCCGCCTGGCGCGGACCCGCGGTTGCGAGGCCGTGACCTGCGGGCACACCCACCTCCCCGGGCTGGAAACCAGCCAGGGCATCCTCTACGTGAATAGCGGAACCTGGACCGAACATCCCCCCTGTCCGTTCGTCTCGGTCCGCGGCCGGGAAATTTGCCTGGAATACTGGCCGCCGGACGATCCCCATGAGGGGGCTCTCGCTCGCGCCGGCGCCGGCCGGCAGCAGGTTCATGAACTCGACCCCAGCCACGCCTGATCCTTCTCCCAGCACCGAGCCGAGTCCTTTTGACATGAGCGTTTCCACGGTTCACCACGCGTACAACGAAGTCGTCGCCGATCATTACGATCTCGACCCTCAGGGCATCATCGGCCAGGCGCTCGATCGAGGCATCCGCCAGCTCGAGGCCGAGGGCCTGAGCGATCCGAACCGCCGATGGCGGGTGCTGGACCTCGGGATGGGGACCGGCCTGTTCCTCGGCAAGCTCCGCAACCACGCCGGCGATCGGATCGAGCCCTTCGGGATCGACCTCGCCGAGAACATGCTCCAGGTCGCCCGACGCCGCCTTCCTGACCTCGACGCGGTCGTCGGCGATGCCGGCGAGCTCGATTCGTACTTCCCGGGCAAGATGTTCGACTGCGTCTGCACCCACTTCGTCACCGGCTTCGTGCCCATGACCAGGCTGGCGCCCCAGATCGCCCGACGACTCGAATCCGGCGGCTACTGGTCGCTGATCGGCGGGACAAAGGCCGCCTATCCGGGCCTCCAGTCCCTGGGCAACTCCAGGCTCCTCCGCCGCCTCGCCGGCGCGGGAGATCGGTCGATGGACGAGACCGTTTTGAACCCGGCCCATCTTGAAGAAGTCGCACGAACGATGGAAGCGCACGGCTTCGAACTCTGCCAGGGCGAGACGTTCGAGCCGGTCCTTCAGTTCCGAAATTTTGACGAGTTCATGGAATTCGGCTATCGAGGCGGCTGGCTCACACCGCTCCTCGAATCGATGGGCCTGCAAAAGGCCGGGCCGATCAAGAAGTGGTTCCTCAACCGCCTCGCCTTCCCGCTCCAGGACAAACACAACATCGTCGTGGCCGTTGGCCGCAAGCGGTAGACCCTGACCAAAAAACACCAAAGCACGAAACCGCGAAAAGATATCCTTTCGCGGTTTCGTGCTTTGGTACTTTCGCGTTCGCGCGGCCTCGGAATTCGCCGATGATCAGGACCGCCAGTCCTCGCGGTGGAAGATCAGGTAGTTCAGGCAGATCGGGATCTCGTACATCAACAGGATCATATTCAGATCCTTGCCGGGTGGGAATCGCTTGTTGAACTCGCTCATGTCCGCGGCGCGGGTCCAGATCTTGTGATTCCAGGCCTGGAACTTGTAGAAAGCTGGTGACATCGCGAGGAAGAGCGGGATCGACCAGATTGGGAGGGTCGGCAAAACCAGCACGCTCGCCACGAAGATGGCCATGAAGATGGCCGTCACAACGACGTTCCGCGCCGGGGCGTTGATCGAGACGACGGCGAGATACGCGATGGCCATCGTGGCGAGGATCGGCCAGGTCATCGGGGCGCCGAGGTGTCGCGCGGCCTGGTCGATCGCGGCATAAACCCCGTACCAGAGACCGTAGAGCGCCACAACGTGCGCGACGTTGATCCCGAACTGCGAGTGTCGGCCGAGGTGGCGGGCATAAAGGTCGTCGAAGTCAACGTGCCGCAAGCTCAGCGGCTGGGCGGCCTGTGTGCTCATCGCTTTCTTTCCTCTGGATCGGTGAAGGCTGCAAGAGTCCGCCGAGCCCGGCGGCAAGGACGCGTGAGAACGGTGCATCGATCACCTCGGCGATCGTCCGGGCGGCCGCGCGAAGGTCGTCTGGAGCGGCGTCGAGCGGCGGGGTGACCTTCAAAACGTTCGGTTCGTACTGGCAGAGTCCGGCCAGCAGCGGGAACCTGGGGTGTCGTAGCATCTTCAGGAGGGCCATCGGCGCCAGTCGCTTCCCCAGCCATTTTCGGGGCCCGCGCGTTGCGTCGAGTTCGATTCCAATCAGCAGGCCAAACGCGCGGATTTCCAGAAGGTTCGGATGATCGGCCAGCTCCGATTCCAGAGCGCCGACGAACGTCCGGGACGCCTCCTCGACCTGGGCTTGCAGGTCGATCCGCTCGGCGAGGCGGAGCAGGTTGACGACCGTCCGGTATCCCTGTTCGAACGCAAATCGACGGTGGATCGCATCAACCAGGCCAGGAGACCTTGCCTCGACTCGATCGGCGGCCGCCTTGGAGTAGAGCGTCAGCGCGAAGGGGAAGACCATGTCCGACGTCCCCTTTCCGAGCAAAAGCAAATCCGGCGTGAGGCCAAGTGCCCGCGAGCGTACGAATGGGCCCGTGCGGTACATCCCCGTTTGAACCTCGTCCACCAGGAGGAGGTAACCGCGTCGGGCGCGTCCCTCGTCGAGGTGGCGGAGCAAGGCTTCGGGGATCGGCCGGACGCCGCCGACCGATTGCACCAGTTCGACCTGCACGACGGCGAAGTCGTGGCGCTCCAGAAGTGCCTCGATCTGCTGAATCGCGTCGGGTGCGAAGGGGTCGAGGTAATGGACGTCGGGATAGAGCGGGCCGACGGATTTTCGGTACGAGGGCTTCTCGGTCGCCGTGAGTGCGAGGAGAGTCTTGCCGCCGAAGCCTGATTTCAGGATCAGAACGTGCCGCCTCGGAAACTGAGCCACGAGCGCCAGTTTCAGTGCGTTCTCAACGGCACCCGCCCCGCTGACCGCCGGGAGGACACATTCGAGGCCCGTGAGCGTCTGTAATCGATCGTGCAACTCCGCTTCGAGGGCCGGTCCGGCCGGCAACTCGGGCGCGGTGGTTTCTTCCACGTAAGTGGTCGGGTTGTGACCGCGGATACTGCACGCGACGCCTCCCACGACGTCGTAGATCGGCTGGCCGTTCACGACGATAAAGGCACCCGATGTTCGAACATCCCTCGTCTCGAATCCGGCGGCCCGGATCAGGCGGAAGAGACCGGGATTGTAGTGTCGACGGTACGCCTCTCCACGCGCCGAGAGATCGTCGTGAAGGCGTCTCATTTCGACGGTTAGAGAGCCGTGGAACCTCGGATCGGTATGCGCCAGGACTTCCAGGAAATGGCGGGCGGAGATCGTGTTCGGCTGGAAGGTGGTTGAGTGGAAGGTTCCCTTTCCGGGGCGGTTCCACGGGGCGAAGATCGAGCGTCGGGCCGTGAAGGCGGCGAAGGGAACGGCGTGATCGGTGAACGACTCTTCGAAGACGATCACGTCGGGGATCAGCCGGCGGACGAGGCGGTCGGGGCCCGATCGGATCGTGGCGAGGGCCTCGCGGTCGACACAGGTGATGATCCGGGGCGCGTGGCGCTGGATGAGGCGACGAAGGGCCGCCTCCTGATCGTCGAGGAGATGGTCTCCCGAGAGGACCAGGACGAGTGGGTTGATCCGCGGCCCCTCGGCCGCCTCGCTCAGGCCGTCGAGCGGACCTGAGAGCGTGGTCAGGGCGGGGAGGAACGCGACGCGATCGCCGCTGGTTAGATCGGCCGAGGCGAATCCCTTCAGTCGGTCGGCCGGGTCGAGGATCAGGCCGGTTGCGTCGGGGTCGGTTGGGAGGCGGTGGCATCGGAGGAGCTTCAGGGCTCCGCTGATGGCTTCCTCGATGCTGTTGGCGAGGAACGACTGAAAGTCCTCGTCCCGGCTGATGGGCCAGGTGGTCCTTGCGTACCGGTCGAGGGCCAGGCAGGTGCAGGCTGTGTGCGGGTTGAGGTAGAGCCGGAGGAAGTTCGGCTCCTGCTCGCGCACGATTTCGTCGATGGTCTCGGCGATGGTCGGGAGGGGGATCATGCGGGACCTTCGCTAGTTGCTGTGCTTGCCGGGGTTGTATCGGACGTTGGGGAGCACGGCGGCGGTGTAGGCGTCAAATCGCGGTTTGTCGGGACGGAAGAGGAAAAGGTCGGCCGAGACGCGGTCCTCGTCTCGAAACGGCGAGTGCGGCATCCCGTCGCGGCGGATGTAGCGGAGCTGGATCTTCCGGAGCGGGACGTCGGCATGCGTTCGCCAGAATGTTTTGAACTCTTCAGCGTTGAAGAAGATCTCGGTGTGCCAGGCGACGTGCCGGGCCGTCGCGTGCATCAAAAACGACGTGATTGGGTTTTCTTCCAGAATATCCCAGAGCCGGCCGAGGGCGTCGCGCGGAAGCTCCATCGCGGGGCCGGATGCCGAGTCGTTGCCGGTCGAGTAGCGGGAGATCGTGACCGTCCGGCTTGCGGCGTTGGCCTGGCGGATCTCGACGTTCGCGGCGTTCCGGTCGCTCAGGGCGTCGAGGAGTTGTTCGGCGGTCGCGTCGGTCACCGTCTCGCGCCGGACGTAATAGGCCGAGCGTGGGCGGGTTCGAAGCTCCAGCCGGAGAACCACCGCGCGGCTCTTCAGGTTGTAGAGGTTCTCGGCGAAGACGGGGTCGTCGCGATCGGCCGAGAGGATGCGGTCGCGGTCGGGGTCGTAGAGGACGACGCGGGTGATCGTGTCGGCGACCGTCGCGTAATCGACGGCCGATCCGTGGATCGGAACGAAGAACGCGGTGCCGAGCGAGACGTACGAGTAATTCGGAACGACGAACAATTCTTCATTGGTCTCGGCCAGGCGGGAGATGGCCGCGCGAATCGTGGCGCCGGAGTCAGCGCGAAGGTAGCCCCGGCCGTCGCGGAGGGTCCGGCCGCATCGAACGGTGGAGACGATCGTCTTGCCGGGATAGCGATGGCCGAAGTGGTGGACGCCGTTGTTGTAGCCGACCACCCGAACGCGGTCGATGTTCCTCGCGTGGCAGAGCGCGATCAGCTCGCGGAACGATCGAGGGCGAAGGGTCGTCACGTGGAGGGCTCGGAGGGCAGGGCGGAACCTCGCCATCGCGGTGATCGCGATCCCGATGATCTGGCCGACCAGGATCCACGAGAGGACGCGGGCGGTCATTTCGAGGACGGCACTGGACCGGGATCGATCTTGATGCCGGCGGAGCGCCTCGCGCCAGGCAGTGTTCGCACCGAGGAGGGTAAAGGCCCGGCCATCCCGGCCGGGTGTTCGCCCGGGGCCTGGCTGGGGGTTTTCGTTTCCACCTTCGCGTCGTTCGGAGTCGATCGCGGCGAACAGCTCGGCATCGGGCAGAACGCAGGTCGTCAACCATCTCGGGAACAACGGCCAGAGCGGCGCCCAGCGTTTGAGCGAGGAATCCAGATGCCCGGGGCGGAAGACGATCACCCGGGCGCCGGGAACGGCGTTCCGGAAGAGGTCGACGGCGAATCGCTCGGTCTCCTCGGCCGCTGGGTCGTCGAGGTGGACCCGGAAGCTGCCGACGATCGCGATCAGGTCGATCGACTGGCCCTGGAGGGTCCTGGCCAGGTCGTCCAGCTCGCGCCGGCGATCGGACGTCAGCCGCTCGCCGATGAAGAGGACGAGGGTTGGCGTTCCCGATTCGCGGTCAACCGACCCGAGGTAATCGGAGGCGGCGGAATGCCCCAGGCCCGCGACCATCAGGCGACCGAGCCGGCGGTTATCGAGCGTCGAAATCGGCGAGGCGGAAGAGGGACTCTCCATACCGGACCTTCTCGTTGGGGTGAACCAGGGGCACGGCATCGGGACCTGGCGGGGCGATCAGGACGACCGTCGAACCCAGCTCGAAGGTCGCGAGCCAGTCACCGCGCGCGACCGTCGGAGGCGATTCCCAGGTGAGCGACTCGACCCGTTTCGATCCCGGGCGAAACCTCGGCGCCCCGGGCAGGGTGATGTTCCCGACGCCCCATCCGGCCACCATCACCACGGCGCACGGGCCATTGGCCGTCGAAAGCCGAAGGATCATACGCTCGTTGAGAGTGTAGACCGGATACTCGGGGCGCTGCAACGGCGGGTGAACGAGCAGCCGGGAGCCTGGTACGTGGACCACTCGCTCGAAGCGTCCATCCGCCGGGCTGAAGACGCGATGGCAGTCGATTGGCGAGAGAAAGACGATGGCGAACGGCGAGCCCTCGAACGGCGAGGGGTCATCGGCGAGCAGCGAGGCGACCGAGTACTCGATTCCCTTGACCGTGATCAGGGTTCCGCGCTCGATCCGGCCGACGTCCTGCACGGTGCCGTCGCAGGGACTGACGATTTCGGACGGACCTGCCGCGATCGGCCGGCGTTCTGGTCGGACGCCTCGCGTGAAGAGAGCGTTGAACGATGGGTAGTCCTCGAGCGGACGTTCGGATTCCGACTCGTCCAGCCCCGGCGGATATCGGCGGACGTACTGGTCGCGGAAGAGCCGGCCGCGGACCCGCCGCGAGGGGATCGGCAGTCGAGAGAGCCGGACCGCGATCGTCGCCATGACGAGCCCGGCGAGGCCCCCGTGAATGATTCGGGCCTGCCGGATCTGCTCGAGGCGAATCCGGATTCGTCGAGAGACCGTCATGATCGGCGGGCTCCTCGGATCAGAGCTCGCCGACGACCGTGTTCGCCACGCGAAGGGCATTGGCGATGATCGTCAGGCCGGGGCCGATCCCGAGCGAGGTCGGGAGAAAACTGCCATCAACGACGAAGACATCCGGATTGGCGAACATCCGGCAATCGCGGTCGAGAACCGCGTGCGAGGGATTGCGGCCGAAGCGGAGCGTCCCACACTGGTGCGCGACGTGGTCGTGCGAGTGTCGACGCCAGGAGAGGAAGTACATCGCGCCCGACCTTCGAAGAATTCGGGCGAGCTGCGGCTTCATGTGCTTCCGCCGGACCAGGTCGTATCGCGAGTACCGGTGGTGCAGCCGAGGTTGGCCGTCAGGACCAAGCGTCACCCGATTCGCCGGATTGGGGAGATCCTCGATCAGGCCGAGCAGCGGTAGGACCCGTTCGCGGAGGAACTGCCGGACCGCCGGCGGAACAAACGGCGAGAACTTCGCCGCCATCAACGGCCCCGGCACCCCCAGCGATTGCACCACCCCCATCTTGTGTGGGAATCGCCTCGTTCCGAAGTAGAAGTCGGGAAAGCCCACCTGCTTGACGAACGTCGATTCCGCCCGGGTCGCCTTGGGATAGATCCCGACGACGATGGCGCCCAGGTGCATCATGTAGTTGCGGCCAATCAGCGGATGTTCGAATCCCGATCGGAGCAGCAGGAGCGACGAGCCGAGCGCACCGGCCGCGATCGCGTATCGGCGGGCCCGGTACTGTTGCCGGGCCCCCGTCGTTCGGTTGAGCACCGAGATGATCGTCGCGCCCGTGCCCGGCTCGCGAAAGAGCCGCTCGACCTCCACATGCGTTTGCACCTGGAGGGACTGACCTCGCCGGATCGACGACTCGACCAGTTGCGCCGACGACTGCCGCGCTCCGGTCGGGCAGACATACCCGGCACAGGCGCCGCAACGGAGGCATCGCGACGAGTCGATCGCCAGCGGCAACTGGAACGGCCGAAGTCCCTTCGACCGGTTGGCGGCCATCAGCCGCTCGTTCAGCGGATGGAGCGGAAGCGGAACCCCGGGGAAACCACCCGACGGCCGGGCCAGCGGGGCGAAGTCGTCGTCGCTCCGGCCCGCGACGCCAAACATTCGCTCGGCCTCGGTGTAGTACGGTTCGAGCTCCTGGTACGAGATCGGCCAGTCCCAGATCGATCGAGGAATCCGTTCGCCGTAATAGCGCCCGGGCTGGAAGTCCTGCTCGCTCGGACGGAGCAAGGCGCCACCATAAAGGCTGGTGCCGCCTCCGAGTATCCCACCCATGTAGAGCCGACGGGCATGCCCGTTGACGTCCACCTCGCGATCGTCGTACGGGCGTTTGTCGATCAGCATCGCCTTTTCGTCGTGAGCCGCGAGGTCGGCCGGATACGGATTGCCCCGCTCGAGGAGCAGGACCGATTTCCCCGCGGCCGCACACGAGGCCGCAAACGTGGCGCCCCCGGCTCCGCTACCCACGACGATCACGTCGTAGTCGTACTCCACCCCAGCCTCCCGACCCCCACGAATCGAACGCCCGGCCGTCCACTTTGCCGTTCTCTGGCGATATGGTGGCCGATGAAGGGACGATGATCAAGCGCCTCTCCAATGTTTCACGAAATCTTGACGAGGACTACGCGGCCTGGCGGGATGGGGTCATCCACGCCAGGCCGCGGGCCAATCATCGGAAGATCCTCTGGACGAAGAGGTAGAGGTTGTTCCGCCATTCGGTGGGGTCGTGGGCGTGGCCATCGACGTGCCAGACGTGCGGGACGCCCTTCTCCTTGAGATAACCGTGGACCTGCTGGCTGATCCGGATCAGGCCGTCGCGGCGTCCGCAGGCGACCCAGAGGAGTTTCAGGTTCTCCCGGGTTCTGGCCGGATCGGGAACCAGCTCCACGGCGGGTTTCGTGTTCGGTGCGGCGGAGAAGGCGCCGACCCAGGCGAAGGTGTCGAGGTGGGCCAGACCGAAATTGAGCGACTGGCCGCCGCCCATCGAAAGGCCGGCCAGCGCCCGATGCTCGCGGTCGGTCTGAACCGAGTAGCGAGACTCAATGGTTGGGATCACGTCCTTGAGCAGGTCCTGCTCGAAGGCCGCGAAGGCCGGCGCCGCCGCGTAGATGTTCCCTCCGGGGCGATCGTTCTTCTGGGCGCGTCCATTGGGCATCACCACGATCATCGGCGTGATTTTTCCGTCGGCGAGCAGGTTGTCGAGCAGGACGTTGGGCTTCGCGAACCGCTGCCATTCGGTCTCGTCGCCACCGATTCCGTGGAGCAGGTAGAGAACCGGATACTTCGTCTTCTCGGTGTAGCCCGGTGGAGTGTAGACCTGCATCTTGCGGGTCGAGCCGACGGACCGCGACTCGTAGGAAATCATTTCGAGCCGACCGTGAGGGATGTCGGATCGCTCGGTGTCGATCCCGGCGGGCGGGTCGGGGAAGGCCGGGACGTCGTCGGGATTCAGCGTGATCGGGCCCCGCATCCCGCGACCCGGACGACCCTGCGATGTCGGCCCCGCGAAGAGGAGCGGAGCAAACTCCTTGAGGCATCGCCGCCAGGTGAGCCACTCGTGCGAGGTCCCGGGCGACTCGTAATAGACGTGCTTGATCCCGGCCTTCTGGAGCGCCTCGTGATAGTTCTTCACGCTCTCGTACATCCGGGTCGGCTCGGTGGTGCCGATCCCGAGCCAGAGAAGCCGTACCTTTCCATTGAACTCGTCGGCGTTTGCCATGACGCCGCCGTTGGCCGTCTTCGGGTCGAACGGTCCACCGAAGCCGCCACCGGCGCCACTGAAACCACCAATGTAGGCAAACAGATCCAGGTGTTTCAGGGTGATCTGAAAGGTCTGCATCCCACCCATCGAGAGGCCCGCCATCGCCCGGTGGTCTCGGTCGGGGATGGTCCGGTAGGTCGCGTCGATCATGGGGATCAGGTCGTTGACCATCACCTCCTCGAACGCGCTGAACATCCGGCTGAAGTCGGGCCGGGCGGGGGGATTCTGGCCTGCGCCCGCGGGCCGAGCCGGCGGACGTGTCGGCGTCGGCGGATCGCCGGGACGTCGGGCGTACCCCTGTTCCATCACGACGATCATCGGCCGGGCCTTCCGCGCGGCGACCAGGTTATCGAGAATGAAGCTGACTCGCCCCTGGTTCGGCCATCCGCGCTCGTCCTCGCCCCCCCCGTGCTGAAGATAGAGCACCGGATACCGGGCCTCGCGATCGGCATCGTAGCCGGGCGGGGTATATACGAAGATCCGCCGCCACTGCTGCGTTGTTTTGGAGTGATACCAGCGCTCGCGGACCTCGCCGTGGGGGACATCCTTCGGCGAATAGTCGTCCACTCCTTCCTCGGGGATTTCAATCCCGCTGGTCATCTTGCCGGTGCCGTAGTAGGTCTCGCTGGAAGGGTCGTTGACCTCGGCACCGTCGATGAAGACGCGGTAATAGTGGAAGCCGGGCACCTGAGGCTCGGTGGTCGCGGTCCAGTTCCCCTGGTCGTCCTTCTGGCCCGGATAGCGCTGGGCGTCAAAAAAACCGAAGACGACCTTCTGGGCGTCGGGCGCCTTGATCTGGAACGTGACACGGCGGTCAGGATGAACACGGGGGTACTCGCGACCCCGGATGTTCGACGATGCGGGGACGCCCTCGGCCGGCTTTGCCTCCTGCCCCGGCGCGCCTGGCACGGCCATGAGCAGAGGGATTACCAGCAGTCCCGCGGGCCAGTTGCGTTTCATCGGTGGACCTCACAACCTGGTAAGGAAACCATCTCGGTCAGTCGGGAGAGGACGGACCGGTCGCTGACCCGCTTGCCAGCGAGCCCGGTAGGCCCCACACCACACCACGCCACGTTGACGTCGAGGAAATGAGCGATTTTCCAAGCTCGGTTGGCCATCGTAAAGCGGTACTGAGATTTGCGCTTGTGCGCATGGGATCTCGCTTGTGTGTGGCCAGCGCAGAGCCAGGCCCAGGGGACGCCTTCAGCACGCTTCCCCAAAAAAGAACAAATGCATTGAGAGACGATTGACGCGGGTTTGCACTTAGAGAGATTATGGATCTCGAGAAAGAGGAAAAGCCCGAGGACGAATCGCGCCTTGTCCGGCAGGCCGCTGACGGCGATCCGGAGGCGCTCGGTCGTCTTTTCTCGGCACATCGCGGGCGATTGGAGCGGATGATCGAGTTGCGGCTGAGCCGTCGGCTGTCGGGTCGGGTCGACGATTCGGACGTGCTTCAGGAAGCGTACCTGGAGATCGCGCGCAAGCTTGGGGACTATGCTCGCGACCCGAAGTTGCCCCCGTTCCTGTGGATGCGGCATCTCACCGCCTTGAAGCTGATCGAGGTGCATCGCCGCCACCTGGGTTGCCAGATTCGCGATGCCGACCGCGAGGTGACCCTCTACCGCGGCTGCTTGCCGCTGGCGGATTCCGCCTCGCTGGCGGCCCAGCTTCTGGGTTCGTTGTCGACCCCTTCACAGGCAGCGCTCAAGGCCGAGACGCGGCTGATGGTGCAGGAGGCCCTCAATAGCATGGACCCGATCGATCGTGAGATCGTCTCGCTGAAGCATTTTGAGCAGCTCAGCTTCAGCGAGATAAGCCAGGTGCTGGGGATCTCCAAATCGGGAGCGGGCAGCCGATATCTCCGGGCGGTGAAACGCTTGAGGGCAATCCTCGAAAATATTCCCGGTTTCGAGTTCTGAGACCGACTCGGGCATCGTGGTGGGTGTTCGAAAGATCTGTCGGAGAGGAGCGGCGGCGATGGCCAGGTCCCATTCCGCGACGCCATCTGCGATCGTGCTTGAACTCGCCGAGGAATTCCTCGAGCGCTATCGACGGGGCGAGCGTCCTCCTCTTCAGGAGTACATCGATCGCCATCGCGAATTCTCCGAGGAAATTCGGACTCTTTTCCCCGCCCTGGCGATGCTCGAAAAGATCGCGCTCGCCGACTCGCCCGAGATGGAATTGCCGGCGTCGGATTCCGTGCGCCCTGGGTCGCTGGGGTTCGATCAGATTGGCGATTTCCGAATTCTCCGTGAGATCGGCCGGGGCGGGATGGGGGTTGTCTTCGAGGCCGAGCAGGTCTCGCTGGGCCGCCACGTCGCATTGAAGTTGCTGCCGATGTCGTTGCTCCGCGTGCCCAAGCATCGCCGGCGATTCGAGCGGGAAGCCCGCGCCGCGGCCCGGCTGACGCACGCGAACATCGTCCCGGTTTTTGGGATCGGCGAGCACCAGGGGACGCCGTACTACGCGATGCAGTTCATCGCTGGTCGCGGTCTTGACGAGGTTCTCGACGAGCTTCGGCGGCTCAGGGCTGGCATGAGTCGGGAGAAGACGACGGTTCCATATTCGTCGCGGCAGGCATCGAAGGGGGTTAGCAGCACCGCGGCGGAGGTCGCCCGTTCGCTCTGGACCGGTCAGTTACTAGAGAATCAGGCACGCGAGTGCGTGACGGAGCCCGGGCTGTCCATCGCGGAAATCCCTCCGGAGACCTACTGCCGAGGCCACCATGAGGAGCGGGCCCGGTCGTTCTCGACGGCATCGTTCCTTGGCCCGGGCCCGGTATCCTCTGGAGGCGGATCGCATTCTTCGAGCCGATCGGCGTACTGGCGGGGGATCGCCCGCATTGGCGTCCAGGTTGCCGAGGCCCTGGCCTACGCGCATTTGCAGGGCGTTCTCCACCGCGACATCAAGCCTTCCAATCTTCTGCTCGACGATCGGGGAACAGTCTGGGTGACGGATTTCGGGCTCTCGAAAATCGAGGACCAGCAGGATCTCACCGACTCGCACGACGTGGTGGGGACGCTTCGTTACATTCCGCCCGAGGCCTTCGAGGGCCAGTCCGGCGCCCGCGGCGATATCTACTCGCTGGGGTTGACCCTTTACGAACTTCTCGCCCTCCGCCCGGCTTTTGAAGAGACGGACCGAGTCCGTCTGGTCCGCCTGATTACGGGCGACGAGCCCCCCCGGCTGCGGAAGCTCAACCCCGAAGTCCCTCGCGATCTCGAAACGGTCATCCACAAGGCGATCGACCGCGACCCCGACCACCGCTACCAGACGGCCGCCGAGCTGGCTGAGGACCTGAAGCTCTTCGTCGAGGATCGACCGGTACGCGCCCGACCGGCGAGCGAGGTTGAGAAGTTTTTGAGGTGGTGCCGGCGCAACCCGGTTCCCGCGGGGCTGATCGCGGCGCTCTTGGTGGTCTTCTGGATCGGTTTCGGCCTGGTCGCCTGGAAGTGGCGCGAGGCCGATGCGCAGCGGATCGTGGCCGTCGACGCTGGCAGGGCCGCCCAGCACGCTCGTGACCAGGCGATCGATTCGGAGAAAACCGCCCGAGAGGCCGCCGAGCGTGCCGGCCGCAGTCTGTATTTCAGCAACATCGACCGGGCCCGACTCGAGCGTCTGGGTGCCAACATCGCCGAGGCCGAGGCGATCCTCGATCGTTGCGAACCCAATCGCCGCGGCTGGGAGTGGCACTTCCTCAAGGAACTGAATCATGCCGAGCTGCTCACCCTCCACGGCCACGACGGCTGGGTGGATGCGGTGGCCTGCAGTCCCGATGGGAAGTGGATCGCCACGGCCGGCGGTGGCAATCCGTTCTACGGGAGCCCGGGTCAGAAGGTCGTGCCCGGTACGGTCATTGTCTGGGATGCCGGAACCGGCCGGGCGGTGTTCACTCTGCGCGAGCACAGACACCTGGTTCACCGGATCGCTTTCAGCCCGGACAGCCGAATCCTCGCCTCTTCGAGCCACGACGGCACCATCCACCTTCACGAGGTCTCGACGGGCCGGCTCGTCCGGACAATTGCGGTCGCCAGGGGTGTCGATTCCGGCCCGCTGGCCTTCTCGCCCGACGGCCGGCGGTTGACGACCTGGACCAACGATCGGACGATCGCCATCGAGGAGATCACCACGGGGGTGCGTCCGGTTATCCTTCCCGCGCAGCCGTTCGGATACCTGAAGGCTGTCTTCAGCCCCGACGGCCGATGGCTGGCGACGACATCCCTGATCTCACAAGCGGCGGCCTCTTGCTATCTGCGGGTCTGGGATGCCGCCACGGGCGCCGAGGCTATTCGGCCCGACCAGCCGTTGGATTACATCTCCCTGGCGATCAGCCCTGACTCTCAGACCCTTGCGGCCGGTTCGATGTCCGGTTACATCAGCGTCTGGAATCTGTCCGATGGCCGGCTCCGACAGACGCTCGTCGGGCACGAGGGCACGGTCGAGGGCCTGGCCTTCAGCTTCGATGGCCAGCAACTGGCCTCGGCGAGCCGGGACCGGACCGCCCGGTTGTGGGACCTCGAACGGGGAAAGGCGATCCGGGTTATCCGCGGACACACCGAAAATGTGACCAGTCTGGCGTTCAGTCCGGACGGCGACCGCCTCGTCACGGGCTCGCAGGATGGGACGGCCCGCGTCTGGGACCTCACCTTCGACGAGGAGACGGGAGGAACCGAGTTCGATTGGGGCTGGTACGGTCACGAGCCTCCGTTCGAGGCGATGGCTTTCGCCCGGGAGGGACGCGAGGTTCGGGGCCTCCGACGCGACGGGTTTGTCAGCCAGGATGGGGTCGGATCGTTCGATCGGATCCGGCAGCGATACGGAGACTATCCGCTTCCCTGGCGGGTTCCCTCCGAGCTGGCGGCCTTCGACGCCGAGGGCAGGCGCCTTGTCACAATCGATGCCGACTCGCCACGCGAGGCGGTCTGTCTGGACATCGAGGACGGCCTGAAACCAACAAGGCTGCGCGGCCACACCCTGGAGATTCAAGCCGTCACGCTCTCGGCCGACGGGAAGCGAGCGGCCACGGCGGCCTCGTCCGGAGCGCCCGAATATCGCACCGAAATCGTCGTCTGGGACGCCGTCTCCGGCGATGTCCTCCTTCGGCGAGTGGCCGAAGGAGAGGCCATCGATCGCCTCGCGCTGGACCCGACCGGGAAGCGGCTGGCCATCGCCGGGGCCTGGACGGCTCGGACGACGGACGCGAAGGCTTCTCCGCCGGTCGGGTTTGTGGCGGTCGTTGAGGTCGCCACTGGTCGCGAGGAGATGCGCCGGCAGATCCCGGACGATCGTTGCCTGGCCCTGGGTTTCAGCGGCGACGCGAGGAGGCTGGCCGCGGCGGGCATGAATCGCACGGTCGTGATCTGGGACCCTGGCTCGGATCGCGTCCCGGTGTCGTCGCGGCAGGGCCCGTCGGATGCCAGGGACCTGGCATTCAGTCCGGACGGACGGCGGCTGGCGGTGGCTTCTCGCCGGCAGGTCAAGCTGATGGATGCCGAGACGGCCGAAGAAGTGCTCACGCTTCGCGGCAGGGCTCAGCTCGTTTCCAGCAACCACGAGTTCAATCCACGGGTCCGCTTCAGCCCCGACGGTCGAAGCCTATTCGCCATTTGCTTTGATATGCATCGCTCGCTGGCCATGTGGTCGATCCCGCCGGAAACGTCTGGAGAACCCGCGGCCCGGATCCGGATGGCCCGCCGCCGTGCGGTCACTCGCCACCTCGAGGTCGCTTTCCGATTCCGCGAGAAGTTTGGAATCAAGGCGGCTCGACTCGTGCGGGAACACCTCGATCACGCGGCACGGATCGGTCTCGAATGGGCGTCGGAGTTCCTGACCCGGGCCGAGATCCTTCTCGATCTCGGCCTCATCGAGCAGGCCGACGATGATCTGGCCCGTGCCGTCGCACTGGCGCCGCGTGATGAGACAATTCTGGGCCGGGCTGTCATCCTCCTTGCCACTCACGGCCAGTTCCGCCGGGCCGCCCACTGGTTGACGCGTCTCTCAATACGGACCCCGGCTGCCTTCCACGAGTACTGGGGAGGGATTAAGTGGGCCCTCTCGCTCGTGCTTGTCGGCGACCACGCCCGCTATCGCCAGTTCTCGGAGGAGTTGCTACGTAGTCTGGACTCGCGTTCCGACAAGGAATACCAGGTTGCCATGGCGTACTTCACCGCCCTGGAGCCGATTCCGGCGGACCAGGCGGAGACCCGCGTCCGGATCGCGCGGCGCGCACTTGCGCACCTGACGGCGGCCGGTGATATGTCGTGGCGGCGGACCCGGGCTCTCTTTGCCCTGGGTGCCGCCCTGGTCCGCGCTGGGGCTCCCGATCAGGCGGAGCCGCCCTTCCGTGAAGTCATCGCGCGCGAGCCTGAGGAGATGAACCGGGCCCGAGCTGCCGCCTGGTTGGCCATCGCACTGCGGCAGCAGGGCCGCCTCGATGAGGCCAGGGCGTGGTTCGACCGGGCCGATCGCTTCCTCCACGCTCAGGAACCCGGAGGCCTTTCCCATCTCGAGCATCGCCCTCCCGAAAGTGTGAATCACTGGCAATTCTGGGCGCTCTTCCTCGCCTGGCGTGAGGCCCAGACGCTGATCCTCGACGACGCCTTCCCCACGGATCCCTTCGCCCGCTGAGACAACCGGACGACGCCGTCCCTGTGCCCATTTCCCGCGGCCCTGTGCGTCAGGACAGGCGATGAATCTTCTTGCGCTGAACATGATGTAACCAAGAGGATGCTGATAATAATCCAGAGAGCATTTCTCAAAAAAAATCGCCGCTCAAATCGAGACGATCGACGAGGTCCTGCACTTACTAGGGCAGTGGGAATGACGTCCGCACGTCCGATCGAATTCCGTCGTACCCGTGGCTCATATCGGCGGCAAATCGAACCGCTGGACATTGGTGTTGCATCCCAGCATTTCCGGCTCTGAAGCGAATGGCTGGCCCAGGAGATTCGAGCGATTGTCCGCCCTGGGATCACCACGGCCGAAGGCGGGTTTCGTCTACACGTTCGTCGAATGGCGTCAGACCCTGGTCCCGGGAACATTCTCATTTCGTTGCATTCAGGAGAAACCTTCGATGAAGACCCGCATTCTGTCCGTCGGCATCATGGTCCTGGTGGGAGCGACGGGGCGAGTGGCCCCGGCCGCGGAGCTCAAGCCCGAGCAGATCATCGAAAAGGCGATCCGCGCCCACGGCGGCGAGGAGAGACTCACCGGCCTTCAGGGGTTCCTCTTCAAGGAGCGGGCGATCTACTCGAACGCCGCGACCTGGGAATTCGAAGCCGCCGTGCAACTCCCCGATCGCTATCGCTCGGAGAGGAAGATGATCTCCGGTGGCAAGTCAACGACATCGTTGACGGTGATCAACGGCGACCAGGGCTGGTTCAAGTCGAACGATGTTGTGACGCCCTATCCCAGTGCCTTCCAGGAGTCCATGAAGAAGTACACCCTGCCCTACGAGGGTCCGCGGTCGATCCTGCGCCTGCGGGCGCGACAGAAGAACCCAGCGTGTCAGTTCACCACGATCGGCGAGGGGACCGTCGAGGGCCGCCCGGCGGTCGGGCTGCGGATGAAGCTCGTGGGTGGGCCCGAGGAGACCTGGTTCTTCGCACTGGACTCCGGGCTGCTGCTCAAGACGGAGAGTCGCACCAAACGATTCGAGGGCGAGGACCAGGTGATCGTGACCCTCTTCGAGGATTACCAGAATTACAACGGCTTCCCGATGGCTCGCAAGATGATCTCAAGTGTAGATGGAAAGAACATGACAACAACGGAGTACATCGATTTTAAGGCGGTGACGCCGAGCGAGAGCACATTCGCCAGGCCCTGATGTTCCACATGGACGTCAGGGAGTCGCAGCGCCTGATAGGAGCGAGGAAGCGGGGGAACCGTTCCAGACCGGGCGCCGGAACCACGCCGAGGGCATCGGACCTCCGAGCGTCTCACCGCGAGGCGGACGGATCGTGTGTGCGACAGCGAACCTGTGACGTGACGCGTCGGATGCGTCTTGACGAGCACGTCCGGATCTGTGGGACCCCTGGGGAGCAAGGCCCACGGCGACCCAGCTAACAAATGGTCAGTCTTGGTCCGATCATGACTTCACCCGAGGGATCTCTCCATGTTCCACACCGATCGTTTGCTTGCGCAATCGAAGTGCCGTTCCGCGAACCGGAAGACGTTTCGTCGTCGTCGCCAGCACCGCCGACGATGACAGCGCCGGGACTCTTTGGCGGAACGGTGGTCGGCGGGGGTCTCCTATTCGTCAACGAGGGCTCCCCGGGATCCGCCGCCACCTACAGCACCAGTGATTCCAGGATCGCGGACCTGACGGCGACCGGCGGCCATGGCGTCGCGAGCGGCGGAGGTACCGGGGGTGCCGGCGGCGAGGCCCAGGGCGGCGGGATCTACGTGGATCCCGGACAGGTCATCACCGTCACTTCCAGCACGATCGCGGGTCACCAGGCTTTTGGCGGCGTCGGCGGCATGGGGACGCTGGACGGCCTCGACGGCGCCGGACTGGGCGGTGGCGTCTACCTGGGTGGGAGCGGCTCAACGATGACCGGGTCGAAAATTGTCGGCAACAAGGCTTCCAGCGGCAACGACGACATCTTCGGCTCGTTCAGTTGAGCCACGAGTTGTGACATCCGAACCCTGGGGCTCGCATGAGTCCCCGGGGTTCCCACGATCGCCTCGTTCCCACGCCGCTGAGGCGCTGGGGAACGTGCGCGCACTCCGGACCGGTGGAACGGGTCAGGGACGACCGAAGATGGCTTCTCAACGACTATTCTGGAGGGACTTCTCAATGACTCGCATCCAACTCGCCTGGCCACGACGTTTCCTGATCCGTTCGGAGGGCCATCGTGCCCGATCCAGCCGTCCCACGCTGGAATCCCTGGAGCGCCGTGAGTGCCTCAACGGCTCGAACTGGTCGATGTACAACTACGATTCCCGAGGGAGTCGCAACAACATCACCGAGCATCAATTGAGCGCCTCGAATGTCAGCCAGCTCGGCGTGGCCTGGAACTACCCGACCGCGGCGCCGGTTTCTGGTACCCCGGCGATCGTGGAAGGCGTGGTCTACGCCGGGGACCAGGCCGGGAACTTCTATGCGCTCAATCAGGAAACCGGCGCGCTGGTCTGGGAGAAGAACGTTGGTGCCGCGGTAACCGACAGTCCTCTGGTCACGCCGCAGGGCGCCGTGATCTTCGGGGATCTCGCCGGGAACGTCTGGGGATTGAACGCGGAGACTGGCTCAACCCTGTGGGAGATCCACCCCAGCAACGACGCCGGGCCCTATACCGCGATCTGGGGCTCGGCGACCCAGATCGGCAAGGATGTGGTGATCGGCACCGCATCGAACGAGGAACTGGTCAGCGGCATCACCAACTACCAGGCGAACGGCTCGGTGGCGTTGATCGACCCGGCGAACGGCAACATTCTCTGGCAGACCTACACCATCCCGCCCGATGCCTACGCCGCCGGCTGGCGTGGGGCGAGTGTCTGGAGCACGCCGACGTACGACAACGCGTCCAAAACCATCTATGTGACCACCGGCAACTACTTCCAGAAGGGGACGGGCACCGACCCAGGCGTTGAGGACGGTGTGATCGCCCTCGATGCGAGAACGGGGGCCATCAAGTGGACGAACGAGCTGGTCCAGGGCGACATCTGGAACGGCTCGATCGTGCCCTCCGCGAGCAACCCCGACGCGGACATCGCCGACAACCCCAAGCTCTTCGACCTGCCAGATGGGACCGAGGCGATCGGTGTCGGCTCGAAGGACGGCTTCTACTTCCTCCTGAACGCGGCGACCGGCGCGGCGCTCAATGGGCCGAACGCGACCCAGCTTGAAGTGGGCGGCGTCCTCGGCGGTCTTTATGCCAGTGGTGCCGTCGATCAGAAGGCGGGTCTGGTCTTCCAGAACGGCCTCAACTGGCCGTATGGGTCCAGTCCCCTCGGAGGCGACCTCTACGCACTCACCCTGAACGGCACCGAACTCTGGGACTTCAAGACCCCGGCGCCGAACGGCTCGGGCGTCGCCATCGCCAACGGCGTGGTCTATTTCCAGTCGCTCGATGGCACGCTCTACATGCTCAACGAGCACGCGACCAGTGCCAGCGATGCGCTCCTGGCCACCGTGAACACCGGCGGCCAGTATAGCGCCCCGGCCGTGGCCGATGGACATGTCTTCCTCGGGACCGGCAATGCCCTCGCCGGCGTTTTCAGCCCGGGTCTTACGGGCTCGATCCTGTGCCTGGGCCTGCCCTCCTCGGAAACCGAGGCCGCACCGGCCGGGACAGCCACGATGGCCAACGCGCCGGCCACGGCCTCGGTCATCGGATCGACGGCCAGCCCTGCCGCGATCGGCCTGGCACCGACTCCCAGCCCCATCAGTCCGGGCGAGAATAGTCTGGGTTCCGCGCAGTCGAACCTGATCGCGCTGGATAACGACCTGATCATCCTGGCGGCCGCGGTGGCGAACTCGGCGGTCCATCAGGGGCAACCCAACACGATGAAGAGTCATGCTTGACTGGAGCCCGCTCGTTGCCCGGACGGGACCGCTCGCCGACCCATCCTCGGAGCGCCCGAAGCGCCGGGGTGTCTGATGTCCGTGGTCCGGCGGACGGACCGCCTCGCCGGACCACGGGTGACTATCAATCGCGGAAGTCATGAAATCCCGGTCGGGCCGCGACGTTTCCGGTTCCGGGGTCAGGGAGAGACCCTGGTCGGGCGGCCGGGCGATCCGGCGGCCGACGGCTGCACGACCTGATCGTAATGGGCCTTGAGTTGGGCGACGATCTCCTTGTGATCGGCGGCGATGTTGTGCTGCTCTCCGGGATCGTGCTTCAGGTCGAAGAGGCTCATTGCGACCGTCGGGTCGCCTTCCCGGAGGCCGGGATAATCGGTCGGCTGGGCCTGCTCGTACGGTGCCAGGATGGTAACGCCGTCGGGGCCCCTGGGGTCGATCCAGCGTTCGCCGGGCGGTTGGTCGCGTCGGTCGCGAGCCGGGAGGACGTGGAGCTTCCATCGTCCCTCGCGCACGGTCGCCAGGCGTCCTCCTTGTTGGCCGAAGACCACGTCATGCACGGGCCGGTCGTCGCCTGAGAACATGGGCAGGAGGTTCTTGCCGTCGATCGTTCGACCTGGCGGCGTGGAGACTCCCGCGGCGGCGAGAGCGGTCGTGAAGAGGTCCATCGTGACGGCCAACTGCTGGCTCACCCGGCCCGCCGGGATTCGCCCCGGCCAACGAGCGATGCAGGGGACCCGGAAGCCGCCCTCCCAGCTCGTGCCCTTCATCCCGCGGAGGCCGCCGGTGCTGCCGCCGTACCAGGGGCCGTTGTCGCTGGTGAAGATCACCAGCGTCCGATCGTCGAGCCCCAGCGCCTTGATTCGGTCGAGGACCTGACCGACGCCCCAGTCCAGCTCCGCCATCACGTCGCCGTAGAGCCCCGCCCCGCTCTTCTTGTAATAGCCCTCCGAACTCGCCAGCGGCTTGTGGGGCATGGCGTGGGCCAGGTAGAGGAAGAACGGCCGGTCCTTGTTCCGATCGAGAAACCGCAGGGCACGATCGGTGTAGCGGCGGGTCAGCGTCGCCTGCACGACCGGGTACTCCACGACGGTTTCTCCGTCGAGCAGATGGACGGGCCGCATATCGTTGCTGTAGGGGATGCCCAGATACTCGTCGAATCCGCGGCGGGTCGGTAGCATTTCGGGCCGCTTGTGTCCCAGGTGCCACTTGCCGACCATTCCTGTGGCATATCCGGCGGCCTGGAGGGCCTGGGCCAGCGTGACCTCATCCCGCGCCAGGGCCAGGACATCGGCGGCTGGGCCGGCGTCGGGTGTCGGGTTGCCTGTCAGCCCGTGGCGGAAGGGATACCGACCCGTCAGCAGTGACGCGCGGGTCGGAGCGCAATACGGCATCGGGGTATTGAACTGCGTGAGCCGCACGCCCTCGGCGGCCATCCGATCCAGGTTCGGCGTTCGGAACCGGGGATGTCCGTAGCAGCCGAGTTCGCCGTAGCCGAGGTCGTCGGCCAGAATGATCACGATGTTCGGCCGCGGCGGGTCGGCCGCGCGGGTCCGACATGTCAACGTCCCAAGGGCCGTCGCGGCGGCGAGCAGGACCGGCGTCAGGCGTGCGGATGTCATTCGTCTCCACCCCAATGGTTGTACGAGTTCCAGGAGATGGCCGCGCCGGGCGCGCGCCCGGATGACTGTCGGGCCGATTTTGCCCTCACGAGAAGCGGGCTGAGATGCCCTATCATGACACGGCGATCCGCTCCCTTGCATCCCCTCGACGAACGCCGGATACTCCGGACGTGGCGGCGATCGAGCTGTCGGCGGATTCATCGAGGATCGGAGGCGTCTCGCATGGCTGGTGATTTCCGGAAGCGGTTGCAGGCCCACGAAACGCTGATCGGGACGATGGTGACGCTTCCCGTGCCGTCGATCGCGGAGATCCTCGCGGAGCTTGGCTTTGACTGGCTCTTCGTCGACGGCGAGCACGGACCGCTGGAGACCCGAGACATTCTGGCGATTCTCCAGGCCGTCGGGGATCGTCTGGCTTGCCTGGTGCGGGTGCCGGGTTCGGAGGAGGCTCCGATCAAGAGGGCCCTCGACCTGGGCGCTGAGGGAATCATTGTTCCCCAGGTGAATACGGCTGAGCAGGCGGCCCGAGTGGTCCAGTACGCGAGGTACGCGCCGATCGGTTCGCGAGGAGTCGGATTGGCCCGCGCGCACGGATATGGTCTGCGATTTCAGGAGTATCTTGAGAAGGCCAACGAGCGGGTGACGGTGATCGTGCAGGCCGAGCACGTGCAGGCCGTGGAGAACATGGAATCGATTGTCCAGGTGGAGGGGGTTGACGCGGTCTTTTTAGGCCCTTACGACCTGTCGGCCAGTCTTGGGAGGATGGGCCGGATTGATGACCCGGTGGTGATTGAGGCGATAGACGAGGTCACGCGAATCTGCCAGGCTGCGGGCATCCCGCTGGGCTACTTCGGCGTCTCGGCGCAGGCGGTTCGGCCCTACATGGAGCGTGGCTATTCGCTGATCGCGGCCGGAGTCGACACGCTCATGATCGTCGGGGCTGCCAGGCGTCTCCTTGAGGATCTGCGCTGAATAGGATCGGCTCAGGCCGACGAAGGATGCGCACCGCGCTGCCGAAAAAACAGGTACGCAAGTGCTGCGTTCGGCGGGACTTATTACCTCGGCGGCCAAGATCCTCATGTAGTCGAATGGCGGCTGGGCCTTGGAGTAGAATGGAGGCGGGGGAAGAAGGAGGACATCGCCCTGGCTCTCTCCTTACCTGACGCTCGCCAGTTGTCCGATGACGTGCTCGAGGCCCTGCGCCTCCGCGCGATGCGGGGCTGTGAACTGGGATTCACCCAGGCCGATATTGCCGATCTGCTCGGGGTCTCTCAGGAGACGGTCAGCCGCTGGTGGACGGCCTACACCGCCGGCGGTTCGGCTGCCCTTCCCGGCGATCGGACTGGACGTCCCGTCGGCTCCGGACGGACCCTCTCGGATGAGCGCGCTCGTCACGTCCGGGATCTGATTGATGACCACAGCCCCGAGGACCTGGGCATCTCCGCGCCGCTGTGGAGCCGCCGGGCCGTGCGCGAACTGATCCGCCGGGAGTACGGGGTCGTCATGCCGGTGCGGACCGTCGGCGACTACCTCAAGCGGTGGGGCTACACGGCCAAGGTGCCCCGCCGTCATGCCAGGGACCAGGACCCCGAGGAAGTACGGCGGTGGCTGGAGGAGACCTATCCGGCCATCGCCGCCCGGGCCCGTGCCGAGGGGGCCGAGATCTACTGGTGCGATGAGACCGGCGTGGCCGCCGACGAACATCCCCGATTGGGCTACGCCCGGAAGGGGCGTGCGGCGACGATGGAGGTGCCGGATACCCACATCCGCATCAACCAGGTTTCGGCGATCAGCAACGCGGGAGCCGTTCGCTTCATGACCTACAAGGGAGCGATGAATGGGGCGTTGTTCCTCGTGTTCCTGGGGGCGGATGCTTCGGACCGCGACTCGAAAGATCTTCCTGATCGTGGACCGCTTGCCGGCCCACGGGACGGCGGGGGTGGCGAACTGGGTCAAGGCCCACGAGGATCGGATCGAATTGTTCCCTATGCCGTCGAGGGCCCCGGAGTTGAATCCGGACGAATACCTGAATAACGACCTCAAGGGGAATGTGCACGAGTCCGGTCTGCCGGCAAGCCGGGAGAATCTGCGTTTGCAAGTGCAGCACTTTATGCGGCGGCTGTTCTCTGAGCCGGAGCATGTCATGGCCTACTTTCTGCACCCGTATGTACTCTATGCTGCCCGCACATGATGCATGAGAATCTTATCCGCCAGGGTGATA